>CAZZLR010000240.1:0-1908 GCA_964655045.1 uncultured bacterium
GATTTGTGTTCGAGAGAGTGGGCAAAAACTAAAAGTTATTTTTGATAAATGGTATCACATCTACTTTGCGAGAACGGGGACGCACTCGGACTTATTCTAAGGAACAGAACGCACAGAAAAAAATCAGAATTGTCCAAGCGATTTGTAATTTGGAAAGCCGAAGGATTGCCCCTAGCGGCTATCGGGCGAGGACTAACATCGAGCAACAGCGACGGAATTTTCTTTTTGGGTTGTTTCCGGCATCCTTCAACCCAGTTTTCGCCAAAGTTTTGGAATCGGAAGGGACGAAGATTCTGGAATGCCCTAAATTCGCGTTCTAAGGCATGTAGAATCGATTATTTTTAACAAAATATTTGGAGTCGAATCGATAGTGAAAATCGATTCTAGGGCGTTCTAGGCGCCTTCCTGGCGATTCAGCAAACCAGATTAACACGCTTTGTGCATTATTTTCCTGTTCTATGAGAGGGTGTGTTGTAGTTTGAAATATTTCCTATTATTTCATGTAAATCCCTATGCGTGTAAGATATGCGCAACTAATTTGGGGGTACATTTCTTATGAAGGTTTTTTTGTTTTTGGGAATGCTTTTCTCTAGCATTTCAGCGTTCTGCGAAAGCGAGATAATCGATGCTTTCGCACGGAATAGTTATTCTACAGAGGTAAATGAAAAAAAGTGGAGACTAAGAGATCTTGGCACGCTTTCAAAATTTGAAAGCTCTAGTCTTTTAGAATGTAATGATATGGGTCAAGTTTTAATGCTTGGAGATTCACGCAAAAATCCACCTCAATATGTATTTTTTGATTCAGATTTTGGACTAGTTCCAATACAAAAACCGTCGGTTGATGAGTGGCAACATCAGTGGCTTCGAATTAATAAGTCAGGTCTAGTTGTAGGTCTCCTCAAAAGGAATGGGGTGAACAATGGTTATTATGAGGATCTTATTACTTGGAATATGATCCGTGGGTACCGAGTTTATAGATCTCAATTTACAACTAGAATGTGTAATGTAGATGAACAAGCACGACAATTTATAGCGCGTTGCAGAAATTCAAACTTGGTGGTTATAAATCGCAGAGCTGATGACAGTGAAAACAACCAAGTACTTATTCTTAAGGATGACGAGCTTATTAATATAACGCATGTACTGAAAAATCAGGCACGGAAACTTGGTTTTGATGCAGGAGGATGGCTGATTTCTGATGTAAATAGTCAAGAGATGCTATTTGGAAGTTTTCATCATTATGAGATACACCCATATAAAGATACTAAGATAAAGAAAGACAAATATTATTTTGTTCAGGATGCTGGTAGTTTCTATATTGTTGAATGTCCAAAGCATTTTAACATGCAATGGGCTCATGGCACTCCTCTTCGGAATGGGGACGGGACTTATTCTTTTGATGTGGCTGGTCGGGTTTTTTTTAGAAGTGCTGGGAGTTGTATAGATGATTCTATGATATGGACTCGAGAAGATGGCTTAAAAAAATTGGAGTCCCCTCTCTCTGCAATAACTACGCAGGAGGGGAGTTGCAACCCAATTGCAATTTGTCTTCTACATGATGGAACCGTAGTGTGGAGAAAAAATGTATATCTTTTGGAAAAAGATGGAGTTTGCTGCTCTTTCTCACACAATGTATATTTTTTGGAAAAAGATGGAGTTTGCTGCTCTTTCCCACACCTTGTTCCTGAAAATTTACATGAATATCCAGAATTAAAGTATCCGCATGGTTATTCTCCACTTTTTCAAGAAAATCGAGGTTTTTTACAGTGTGAAGTGTTTGGGGAAAGCCATCCATTTATGATGGAGTTTAAACAATCCCAGTAGAAATTTTCCCCTGTTTCAGGACACAGTATACAGTCGCCTCTCCCAGCCCAAGCTTCCGAGCCAAAGCCTTGCGTGTCATCCTTG
>CAZZLR010000241.1:0-1906 GCA_964655045.1 uncultured bacterium
GGGATGAGGCCAATCGTAGGTCGCAGAGAAAGGCTAGTGATCCTGAGGTGTAGCGACCTCGTCTGTGAGATCGGCTTTTGAGATGACATACCCTCTTTGATAGTTGCCATCATTCTCGCAGCTGGTGCAGACAAACAAGAGGCCTATTGCGATAAGAGAATAAACACGGTGCATATTGTTCACTGTAACGAGGACGGTATCCTTTGTCTATAAAAAGTTTTACAAAATCCCATCCTCTTCTTGCGCGGATCAAGGAAAGGACTCTTTTAACGAAAAATTTTTCTACGAAGCAAACCTATCATATTTCTTTAGAGATCGAAAGGGGTTCATTTCCATTCAAGGTTGGCGACAGTGTGGCCGTGATCCCTCAAAATGATCCCAAAGAGGTGGAGGCGATTTTAAGAAGGCTCGGATATAAGGGAACTGAGGAAATTTTTCTACCGAAGACGCAAAAGAAAATGGCTGTAGAGGAATTTTTGACTTCTCACGCGAATATCCATCGCGTGAGCGGATCTTGTTTTCAAAGCGCCTCGCAGAACGATCCTCTTTTATCGCCTGATCAGAAAACGCAGCTGAGAGAATTTCTCGATCAGCATACATTGCTCGATCAGGTATTGGCGCAGCGTCGCTTTGATTTATCGCATTTATCCGGTTTGAGTCCCTTGCTTCCGAGGTTCTATTCCATTGCCAGTTCGAGCCGGGTCTTTCCGGAAGAAATTCATCTTCTCGTTGCTTACGTTTCTTATATGGCGCACGGACGGTTGCGCAGGGGCGTCGGGAGCCATTTTCTTTGTGCCCAAGCCGAGCTGAATACAACGGAAATTCCTATTTATCTCCAACCATCCCATAAATTTACTCTCCCCGATGAACACAACGCTTCGATCATTTTGGTAGGTTCGGGCACAGGGATTGCTCCCTATCGCGCTTTTTTACAAGAGCGTCTTGCGACGCAAAGCGAAGGACGCAATTGGCTTTTTTTTGGAGAAAGAAATCGAGCTTCCGATTTTTATTACGAACCCTTTTGGACAGAGCTCGTCTCTCAGGGGAAATTGCGGATGGATACAGCTTTTTCACGCGACAGTGCTGAAAAAGTCTATGTGCAGCATAAGATGTATGAGGAAAGAAAGAGTCTTTGGCGCTGGCTGCAGGAAGGGGCGTATTTTTATATTTGCGGAGATGCAAAGGGATTGGCAAGGGACGTAGAGGCCATGCTCCAAAAGATTGCGCATGAAGAAGGGGCGATGAGTGAAGAAGAGGCGCGCCTTTATGTGAGACAGCTCCGTCTCGATAAACGCTATCTTGCCGATGTGTATTGATTATTTTGTGATATTTGTGATTTGAAGATTATACCAAAAGAAACAAATATGACATTATTTGTTTCTTTTGGTATCACATGGTTCTGTGAAGGTGTCTCGCAAAGCGAGGGTTCGTCGACTTTGCCGCCCTCTAGACAATTTCCTGATATGCTTTTTGTAATACGCTAAAAGACAATGGGTTATCGCTGTCTTTAGTAAAGAATTGATAAAAATAGTTGTTGTTTATTTCGTTATGTTGTATAGTTATTTTTGAATTAGGTTTTAATATTTGGTTTTTATGATTAATGTAAATTTAGATTTGAATTCATATAAATATAGCTATGCAAATTTCATAGGGTTTAGTTTAAAAAGACCTTTGTTTAAGTTGGTTTCTAATCTTGCCACTGCATCGAGCGCCCTCCTTGATTCGGAAGAACGGGCATGGCTTATTGCAAGAGTTGCGTTGCATTGCTTAGCAGCGGCTATATTCGTTCTACCGGCCGGACTAGCTTGGTTGATCGGTAAGTCAATATCTGATTTCAGCAAAACGCAGATTCATTATAGTGGATTATCTTTAGCGCCTCAACCGATCTTAGTTCCGAAAGAGGAGG
>CAZZLR010000242.1:0-1877 GCA_964655045.1 uncultured bacterium
GCGGCTTAGCTGTTCGTCAGGAATCCCCTGGATTTATCCATGGGGAGGTTCAAAATGTTCTTGAATCACGAGTTCGTAAAATCTTTTCATTAAGCTACCTACTTGATTTTCTGACCGTTTTAAGGGTGATCGTAAAATAGTCAAGACCATTTTACGATCTATACGAAAAAAGTCAATGAGCCTCTATACCGAAACAACCTGAAAGGGTTATACCAAAAGAAACAAATAGGACATTATTTGTTTCTTTTGGTATTTTGTTACAAATCCTCATCGTCATCGGACAAGGGCGCCATCTGCGATGCGCCTAAGACGCGCCGCGGCTTCGCTCCCTCCGCGGGGCCAATCACGCCATTGGCTTCCAATTCATCCATGAGGCTCGCCGCTCGCGCATAACCGATTTTCAGTTTTCTTTGTAAAAATGTGGTCGAAGCGTTTTTGGAACTAATGACGGTCGTAAGTGCTTGGTCATAGAGAGGATCGTTGCCCTTGGACTCTTCCTTATCTGCGCCTATGTCAAAAGAACGCAACGCGTCGAACGAAGGAATCATGTATTGCGGCTCGCCTTGCGCGGAAAGGAATTTTACTACTTGATTAATGTCGTCATCGCTCAGATACGCGCCTTGCGCGCGTAAAAGCTGGGAAGAGCCCGGAGGTAAAAAGAGAAGATCGCCATTGCCAAGAAGGTTTTCCGCCCCGGTGTCATCCAAGATAATTTGTGAGTTGATGCGGCTGGCCACCTTGAAGGAAATGCGTGTCGGAATATTGGCTTTGATAATTCCCGTAATCACCTCGCGCGAGGGTCGTTGCGTCGCTAAAATTAAGTGGATGCCTACGGCGCGCGCCATTTGCGCAATGCGGGCAATCGGCGTTTCAATATCATTGCTGGACACCATCATCAGATCCGCGAATTCATCGACAATCGCGACGATAAAAGGCATTTGCTCGGGAATGGGAATCCCCAAGGAAGCTTCCAGCTCCTTATCGACCCTGCGGCTATTAAAAGCACTAATATTGCGCACCCCGAGCTGTTTTAAAATTTCATAGCGCACCTGCATTTCCTTAACTAGCCATTGAAGCGCGGAATAAGCGCCGTGAGGCTCCGTAATCACGGGAGCGATCATGTGGGGCAATTTGGAATACTGCGTTAGTTCCACTTTTTTCGGATCGATCATGAGCAGCTTGACCTCTTCCGGCCGCGCGTTCATGAGGATGGAGAGGACAATCGTATTGACGCAGACCGATTTCCCGGAACCCGTCGCCCCCGCGATCAAAAGATGCGGCATCCGCGCTAAATCAGAAAATACCCAGTCCCCATTGATCGCCTTTCCCAAAAGAATCGGAATAGACAGTTTTTTTCCCTTCTGCTGATAATGAAGCAGCATCTCTTTAAAATTAACCTCCTGCGGATGAATCGCAGGGATTTCCACTCCAACAGCCGCCTTGCCCGGAATCGGCGCCACAATGCGAATCGATTTCGCTTGCATATTGAGCGCGATATCATTTTCCAACGTTTTGATTTTTTGCACCTTCACCCCAATGGAAGGATGCACTTCAAACGAAGTAATCGTAGGCCCGCTATGAATCTCCCCCACCTTCGCCTCAATCCCAAAACTTTTGAGCGTCTCCTCTAAAATCGCCGCCTGCCGCAGCAAATCTTTTTTAAGCGCAGGCGGATCCACGCGATGCGACGGACTGGATAACATGCCGGGAGAGGGGAGTTTAAAAGAACGATCGGCGTGAACAATGAGGTTTTGGGTGGGAATGGCGATCGATTCTTTCTTGGCAGGGGACGGAACGGAAACGCTTTCCCTGCGGATGACAGGCTGGATGATCGGTTCTTCGGCGGCAGGCGCCTTGGGCGCCGGGGGCGCCTTTTT
>CAZZLR010000243.1:0-1870 GCA_964655045.1 uncultured bacterium
TCTTCATTTCGATATAAATTGACTGTGATTCATTGATTATGTCATATCCTTTTGTAGGAACAACCCATTCGGGATTGATGAATTTAAAAATATTTTGATGGAAATAACCGATGTGATTTGTGTTGCTCTTATCTAATTGTCTAACAATTTCATCTTCTAGAACATCTTGAATGGCTCTCTGGTATACAATTGAGTCGAAAGTTAATTTAATCGGATCAATGACGTTTTCTGTAAACTGAGTGAAATCGATTTCAAGGCGGTATTGTTGAACAGTATGTTTCACATGTGCGTAGATATCGCGGTCGCTAATAAACCCAAGTCCATACTTTCTATCTCTCAACATGTTCCTCGGGGCGCATGAGCGGGAAGAACAGCACATCGCGAATGGACTCGGCGCCTGTTAAGAGCATGACGAGCCGGTCAATGCCGATGCCAACTCCCCCAGTCGGAGGCATTCCTTGGCAAATGGCCTCGATAAACTCCTCGTCCAAGGGATGCGCTTCGGCATCTCCTTTTTCCTTTTTTTCCGCTTGATCTAAAAGAAGCTTGCGCTGCAGCTCTGGATCATTCAGTTCTGTATAAGAATTGCAGATTTCACGGCCTAAGATAAAGCTTTCAAATCGCTCGACAAAGCCTTCTTTGCGCAACTGAGGGTCGCGATGGGGCTTGCAAAGAGGCGTTGTTTCAATCGGATGATCAATGATGTGATGCGGCTCGATCAACTGCTTTTCCGCAAATTCTTCGAAGCACAAGGCGATGAGCGCGCCGCGCGCCGCCCCGCGAATTGTTTCCCGATCTAAATGCGTGTCCTGATATAGCTTTTCCCTGATCGCCTCATCGCTCATTGCGTCGATATCTAAAGAACCATACAGACGAATCGCCTCCTTCATCGACAAACGCTTCCAAGGAGCTTTCAGATCAATCACAACGGCCGTCGCCTCGCTAGAAGGAGTAAAGCGCAGTTTTGTGTCATTGAACAGTTCTAGAGCCAGAGTTTCAAAGAGAGTTTCTGTAAAGGCCATCATGTCTCGATAATCCCAACCTACGGCATACGCCTCAAGCATCGTGAATTCCGGATTATGCGTTTTGTCGATCCCCTCGTTGCGAAAGTTTTTTCCAATCTCATAAATTTTTTGCATTCCGCCGACGATCAATTTCTTTAAAGAGATCTCCAGCGCGATTCGTAAAAACATATCTTGGTGCAATGCATGCAGATGGGTGGAAAAAGGACGGGCGTTGGCTCCACCATAGATGTTTTGTAAAATCGGGGTCTCTACCTCTTCAAAACCGGACTCTGCAAGATACTTGCGTAAAGCAAAAAGAATTTTAGAGCGCATTCGAAATCTGGACAAAGATTCGGGATGAATGATCAAATCCAACCATCTCTTACGATATAACGTTCCCTTATCGGCAAGCCCGCTATGCTTGTCCGGAAGAGGGAGCAGCGATTTCGCAAGAAGCGTGGTGGTTTTCGCAAAAACGGTTAACTCCCCCTTCTGCGTTTTAAATAAATGCCCTTCAATGCCGAGGATGTCGCCGAGATCCAATTTTTTTTCGATGAATTTTAAATGAGATAGCTCCTCTGTCGGAGAAAATCCGGATACTTTAGAAAGATCGCGGTTGAATAAGACTTGAATACGACCCGTTTCGTCTTGAATTTGCGCGAAAATATTTTTCCCCATGGGACGGAAAAGAACCAGCCTTCCGGAAATGAAAACGCTTTCGGTTCCCCCTGAAGCCGCATCGTCATAATGCCCGGCTTCTTTGTTTTCAGCTCTTGCTATGATCTCTTCCACTTTATGGGTAGGGGGACAGCGGGGGGGGTAAGGTTCAACGCCAAGACCTCTGATTTCGGAAAGCTTCCGGCTGC
>CAZZLR010000244.1:0-1848 GCA_964655045.1 uncultured bacterium
TTCAGCGCATCGATGCTCACAGTCTTTTTGCTTGATACTTCGGAAAGAACGGTAGCATAATTACTCATGAGTAAACAGAGGGCATGATCATATTTCCGATCGATTGCCTCGGTATATTGACTGGTAAATGTTTTCTTGAGATTAAGATGTTCAATTCCTTCTTGCACATTGTGAATAGAGAGAGCCTGTTCTGTATTAAGACTTTCTCGAATTGTACGCGATGAACCGAGACATCCTATGTATTTGACAGTATCTTGGTAAAAATACTTTTTGATTTTCTTCATGAATTCCGTCAGAGATTTTTCTACGATGACATTGGCTAGCGCGATGCAATGGTTCCATTGCAGATCCGGGGCGTCCTTGATCCATGCAATGGTTCTTGTTTTGAGATCGAACCGGAGCCAATATTCTTGCACCTTCAGTTTTTCGAGAGCCTTGCTGCGTTCATCATAGATTTGATTGCGTAGTTCATTGAAGGCGCGGTTCTTTTTTTCGTTCTTGAGTATTGCAATCTGATTGTTGTAAGTGTCCAGAAACTGTTTTTCCATTGTTTTCACGGACTTCATCAATTCTCGATGCTCCAAAGGCAAGTCATTGGGATCTGTATTGAGCTTGTTTTGCAATGCCTGAAAAGACAAGACCCCTGCCCATGCATCCTGAATTTCTGAACACGATTGCATCCTATTTGCAAACTCGATGGTCAATTCCCTTGCGAGGGAGAATTTTCGAGTCCCTTCCAAAGAACCTTGAAACGACCAATTCTCTGGAGAAATTGGGTTTTTCGCAGGTTGCAGCATGGCGGCATGGATTCGATTTTTTTCTTCATATAAAGCAAACACGATCTCTTCCATGCTATTTTGAAGATTTCCAAGCTGCTCTAGATCATCGAGAAATGTTTGGCATAAAGAATATAAAAGGAAATGTGTTTTGGGATTCTTGAGAGCCGCAATCCATTCCGGCCTTGCTGCATGTTGATGGATGAAGTCGAGAAAGCCTTTGGCCCATTGCAGCCAAAGGGCATGATTGGGAAACGCCCGCCCTGTATTCATGTTCTGTGCGAATTGTGAAAAAATCTCCATTTTTTCCATCTCTTCAGCGCAAATATGGGTCGCATATTCCGGCTCTGCAAGAACAAGTCCGGAGGTCGCGAGATCTTCGATAGTGATTGAGTCGCTATGAAATCGAGGAAACGCCCGTTCGTGGAGTGTTTGGCAAAAATCCTTGATACAGGACACGACTGCTTCTTGTATGTTCTGCGGATTTTGCAGCGCTAATATCGCGGTAAGATTTTGCTGGCTGTAGAATAAGCGAAGATCGCTTAATGCCCGTTTTCCTTCGCTGAGGAAAATTCTGTGCGCATTTCTTGCATCATTTTGTTTGCCTTGGGGAATGAGTCCGCCGGTTTTTTGGTCGATATAATCAAATAAGAGATAATGAAAACCTTTGATCTCGTTTGTCTGATTTTGCATAGCCTGATGCAGGATTTCGATGTTTTTTTCGAGCATCTTGTGGATATTTTCTTCCAAATCGCATACATATTTATGGATTTGCTCACCGAGTATGGAAAATTCTGACTTTTGTTGATATCCCTGATACATCCTATAAAAGATGTATGCAAGATTTGCAGCCGGCACAAGCATTCCAATGCAGGAACTGGCTAAAGAGAGGATCTCGCCTCCGTTGTCCATGATAGCGCGCCAGACATTCCCTTGATAGGTTTGATGCAGCCTCTCAATTGTTGGAACGCCAATGAGACTGAAATCGGCTATAGATTCAGCGAGACGATAACTGTTCGCAAGCAGGCTTGATCCCTGCGGGGAGCAAAGACCAGTGATTTCTTGGATTCCT
>CAZZLR010000245.1:0-1828 GCA_964655045.1 uncultured bacterium
CTTCTAAATTGCGCCCGGCTGCGAGTTCTCTTTTTGCCAGTTTTCTCTTTGCCGAAGAAAGCTTGGCTGCTGCAAATTTGTTTTTCTCCGCGCGCGGTGTGAGCTCTTGAATTTCCTTTTCTAATTGCAGAAAACGATCGTAAGCGGAAAGAATGACTTCGCCAAAGTCCTCGATGATGTTATGGCGACAGCAAAAGCGTCGTAAATAAGCCTGAGAGCGAATGCGGCACTTTTCCAAGTCTTCGAAAATTTTGGCGCGCTGTTCCTTTTTGAGATCGGGCTCTTTGCTCTGAACCAACAGTTTTTCTAAAAGGGAATCCTCATTTTTCATGAGTTCGCATAACTTTGGCAAAAGATTGAGAAATAATCCTTTGTCCATCACCTCTTTTTCAGCAATCAGCTTGTCGAATCGATCTTTTCCGCTGATCAAATGCTGTGCAATGGAAACCGCTTCCCGAATAGAATAACGGAAACGCATGATGATTTTTTCGATCTGGATCTGCGCTTTTTCAATTCTCTTGGAGATTTCTACCTCTTCTTCCCTTGTAAGAAGAGGGACGGAACCCATTTCTTTCAAGTACATCCGGACAGGGTCGTCGGAAGAACCCTCGGATCGCTTAGGCATCCCCTCTAATTCTTTTGCCTCTTTTTTTCTTTCCTTCTGCCGTTCTACTTCAGATTGGTTGAGGACTTGAATATCCATTCCTCCCAGATAAATCAACACATGGTCGATTTGTTCGGGGGAATCGAATGTCATAGGGAGGATTTCGTTGATTTCCTCGTACGTGAGAAACCCTTGCTCTTTGGCTATGGCTACGAGTTCTTCGATTTTTTGCTGATGCTGCAGATTTGTAAATGAGGGGCTTGCCGTCATGGTTTCCTTTCTGTCAATATAATATACCTCTAACCATTAATTGCAAACATTGAGTTTACTTATGGCTCTTTATGCCCTTGACGGGGATGATGTTCTTTATGCGCTCGAAGCGCACCGAAAAAAAAGATATCGGTGCATGGAGTGCTCCGGCCCTGTGCAACTCAAACAGGGCGTGCGGCGCACCCCCCATTTTTACCATGTGAAAAAGTCTTCCCGGTGCCGTCTATATGGAAAAAGTGAAACACATCATCTCTTGCAAATGCAAATAAAAAATATTCTTGCTCCGGAAGAAATCACCGTCGAGCGTCCCTTCCCCTCCATTCGCCGGATCGCCGATCTTTTTTGGGAAAAAGAAAAGATCGTTTTTGAAATTCAGTGTTCCCCTATTCGTTTGGAGGAAGCCGTTGCGAGAATGGCCGACTATGGAATGGTCGGCTGCAGGGTGGTTTGGTTGATGAGCGAGCGTGTATTCAATCGAAAATGGATTTCCCCCTCTGAGGCATTCCTTCGCGAGAACGGGGGGCTGTTTTTCCGTTTTGAACAAAAGCGCCTGGTTTTTATCTATGATCAAATCGATGTTGCCGATGCGCGCAAAAGGCTGGGAAAAAGCGCTCCGCTTGTTGTGAATCTCTCTCGGCCTAGGCCGATGCCCGTCATCCCTTTTTCGCCCTCATGGCCTCTTTGCGTTGTAAAGCGGCTTGACACCGCAGCCCTTTATTTTCCTTCGGATCTTGCCGACCAAGCGATTCTCTCTGTCCGGGATCAGGCGGGGGCGGCTCGTCTTGCCTACTGGAAGGGATTGGAAGCTTCCCCGGAGCTTCCAAAACGCTCCTGGTTGAAGCGGGGGGTGGAAAGTTTCCGGTCTTTTTGTCATGCGGGATTGAATTTCTTACTGGAAAAAACCCATCCGAGATAGAAAAACACGCCTAAGGAAGTAAAGCAGCGAAATAAGGA
>CAZZLR010000246.1:0-1817 GCA_964655045.1 uncultured bacterium
CTACTTCCTCTGCTTCGCATCCGTTTTTCACTAAATCGAATCAACTTGTCGACTCCGAAGGACGTGTGGATAAATTTGCGAAAAAATATCAGCGCAAAGCTGCGGAAGTGAAGCAAGCACAGGATAAGCAAGAGGAAGCTAATAAGGTAGCGAGCAAAGAGAAGGCGAAGCCCGGTCTGAAGTCAAAACTGAAAAATGCGTGAACGAAAAAGTTGAAACTCTTTTGAGGCGTTTTAAAGAAGTCGAAGACCAGCTTGGGCTGCCTTCGACATTCTCCGATCAGAAGTTGTATCGGCAATTAGCGCAGGAACACTCTTATCTTTCTCAGGTCAGGGATCTTTGGGTTCATCTTGAAGAAGTGCAGCGGCAGCATGCCGAAAGCTTTGTTCTATTAGACTCGGAGTCGGATCCTGAAATGCAGGGGATGCTGCGCGAGGAGCTGGCTCGGCTGAGCAAAGAACGGGAAGAGGGGTTGGAGGCTTTGCAAAATCTCTTGGTCCCACCCGATCCTCGCGACAGCCGGACGATCATTTTGGAGATTCGTGCGGGTACGGGGGGAGACGAGGCGGCTCTTTTTGTCGCTGACTGCGTTCGTATGTATCAATATTATGCTGTATCCAAAGGTTGGAAGTGGGAACCGCTTTCTTCGGCTCCCTCTGAACTGGGGGGATATAAAGAATATGTAGTATCGATTGCGGGCAGCAACGTCTTTCGCTTGATGCAATACGAAGGGGGCACTCATCGGGTGCAGAGAGTTCCCGCAACCGAGACGCAGGGAAGAGTGCATACTTCCGCGGTGACAGTGGCTGTGTTGTTAGAGCCCGATGAAGAAGAGAAAGTAGAAATCGATGAAAAGGATTTGCAAATCGATACTTATCGCGCTTCGGGAGCCGGCGGTCAGCACGTGAACCGAACTGACTCGGCTGTCCGGATTACTCATATTCCCACGGGGACAGTGGTCGCTTGCCAAGAAGAAAGAAGCCAGCACAAGAACAAAGAAAAGGCAATGCGCATCCTTGCCTCGCGGATCGGCGAGGAACTGCGCCGCAAAGCGAGTGCGGAAATGTCCTTGGCTCGGTCTTCCCAGGTAGGGAGCGGGGATCGATCCGAGAGAATCCGTACTTATAATTTTCCTCAAAATCGCGTCACGGATCATCGCATTGATGTAACCCTCTATAAGTTAGATCGCGTCATGGAAGGAGATCTCGATGGGCTCACCCTCCCCTTGGTCAATCACTTCTATCAGGAAAAGCTTTCTTCGTGAAAACGGTTCAGGAAATTCTCCAAGCGTCCACTGACTTTCTTAAGCTCAAGAATATAGAGCGGCCGCGGCGGCTAGCGGAGGAGATTTTATCCCATGCACTTGGACTGAAGAGGATCGATCTTTATTTGCAGTGGGATCGGCCTGTGATGGAAGAAGAACTCGTCTTATTGCGGGGGTGGGTAAAACGGCTGGGTCTTGGAGAGCCTTTGGAATATATAACAGGGGTTGTTTCATTCTATGGATGTTCGATCGAGGTGGACGCAAGGGTTTTAATCCCTCGTCCCGAAACGGAAATTTTAGTCGATTTCATTGTTCGGTGTCTTGCAGAAAACCAACGCCCCCTGGCCGTCTGGGATCTTTGTACGGGTTCTGGTTGCATAGGGATTGCTTTGAAAAGAAAATATCCCTTTCTGCATGTTGTTTCGTCGGACATTTCCCCGGAGGCTCTTGCTGTCGCTCGTAAGAATGGGGAGAAAAACGGGGTGGAGATTTCCTTTCTGCAAGGAGATCTGCTGACCCCCTTTGCAGGGGAGCGGGCGGACCTGATCGTCGT
>CAZZLR010000247.1:0-1814 GCA_964655045.1 uncultured bacterium
CATCATAAAATTTGAAGGAAAGTTTTTGATAATGCTCAAATAGCTCACTTCGCATATCTCTTTCCATCAATGCGCCCATAACATGCCCTTTATAGTCAATAAACGCATGACATGTCGCATAAACAGCAACCAATCCAAGCATTACGCCACCCATAATGTAGATTTGATGGAGGGCATTCGTTGAACCAATCTGTAGCAAGTTGGTGGTGATGTATCGAACGCATAACGGGATAGCAAGCATTGCTGCAGACGCAATCACCGCACATGCCATGTCTGTGTAGAAAAGATTCAAGTAGGGTTTATAGTATGAGAAAAATTTCTTCAATCGTGGGTTCACGGCATTACCTCATTGACCAATTTTTCCCATTCGCTTGACTTGAGTCGGCAAAGAACGTGTCTATTCAACTTATGTTCTTTTGGTAGCTTGGGATGATCGAAATCGTCTTTAGGATTATGGTGCATGCCTATACGTTGCATAACAATCTGGGAACGCAGGTTTTGAATGGGAGTAAAGGCGACAATCTCTTTCAAATTAAGTCGTCGGAACCCATATTCGACAGCGGCCCTTGCACCTTCTAAAGCATATCCTTTTCCCCAATGTTGATAAACAATTCGATACCCAAGCTCAATATTTGGGGAGAAAGGTGCCTGAAAACCTACCTCTTCTAAACCAATTCTGCCTATGAATTCATCTGTTTCTCTGAGAGAGACTGCCCATTTTCCCCAGCCATATTTTTCAATATGATTCCGTGCAGACTGTAGTGATGCCTCGCTTTCTTCTCGAGTCCAAATAGCAGGAAATAATTCCATTACTCTAGGATCTGCATTGAGTTTTGCGTAAGGTTCTAGGTCTTGATCACGCCACTGTCTTAAGATTAGACGTTTTGTTTTGATAATGGGTAGGGGAGTGTCACGCATCTTTTCCGTCCCTTGCTAAAGATGCTAAAAACCTTTTTGTATCCTCAACAGTCTCAAAAATATGGAAGCGCACTTGAGGGTACTTGTTTGCAAGTGTTTCAATCCCTTTACCTTTTTCTTCTTCGAATTTCCAGATGTACTTAATCAGTCGCCAATTGACTGCTCTTACACATCCAGTGCTCGCAAGTACTTTATCATAGACACAAAACCTTTTCAGGATTCTCCATAGACACAAGAAACGAGAAAAGCGAAAGTAGATAACGTCAGTGGCTCTGGTAAATCTTGTTTCTAGAGTCGATAAAGAGCAGCCCTCAATGACCCACGCTTCCTCTTTTGTCATGGATCGTTCAATCGAAAGCAGTTCTTGCTTATCTTTCTTTTTGCCATCTTTTTCAAACATGTGCTTGTCTAAGTGGTGAACGGGAATACCCAATCCTTTGCCAAGAAGAGTGGCAAAAGTAGACTTTCCACTTCCTGGTAGTCCGATGATAGCAAATCTTTTGGCATGTTCTTGATGCATAATGACCTTACTTTCTCGGAAGAATAGCGAATTTTCTCTTAGAATTCAGTTAAAATCGTTCTCAATCACGCTGTGGCAATCTGTATCGAACTGACTGAAGCGAAAGAGGTGGAATCCTGACAAAAGTTCTGACATACTGTCTGTCTTGCTGGGAAAAGAACATTACGCCAGAACGAAAATGACTGTTATCTAATAGCTTAAGAAAAATGGGGCAACCTGGATTTGAACCAGAGACCGACGGGTTATGAGTCCGCTGCTCTAACCGCTGAGCTATTGCCCCTTGAAGGAGTGAAAAAACTCATGATAAGACATAGTCGCTAGATTTTCAAGCAGTTTCGAAGAACTCGGCTCCGCTTTTCAAAGACTTCTTCCGCTT
>CAZZLR010000248.1:0-1802 GCA_964655045.1 uncultured bacterium
GGGCACGACGCGAAGGGATGGCGGCAGGTTGACACGGCGGCTTGGGAAGCGGCAAACTGATTCTTAGACGCTGTCGAGATCAAAAGTCCCATGCCCAACGCAACAAAAAGAAAAGCGATCGTCGCCATTGTCAAAAGCAGCCAAGAACCGCGCAGAGGCACTTGAAACAAGAGAAGGGCGCACGCGCTCGAAAAACAAAAAGAAAGCATCCCCATCAAAAAATAAGAAATCAGCTTGGCCGCAATGATTTCACCAATGTGCACCGGCGTTGCCATGAGAGACTCCATCGTCCCCCGCTCCCATTCCCTAGCCATCACAAGCGCTGTCAACAGCGTGCCGATCAGCGTCATAATCAAGGCGATCGATCCAGGAATCAGGAAGTATCGGCTTTCCATCGCCTCGTTAAACCAAAAACGGGGCTCGATGGCAATAGAAGCGCCACGAGGCACCTGCGGCTCCATCTGCAGCCAATTGTAGAACGCCCCCTCGACATAATTCTGAACGAAATGAGCCGTATTCGGCTCACTGCCATCGGCAATCACCTGAATGGGAGCCGCATAGCGCCGCCGCTCGGCAAATGCGGAAAAATAAGAGGGGACAACAACAATCCCTCGAATCGATCCCTCCACGAGCTTTTTCGTCACACGCTCCCGATCCCTCTCAATCTCCACGGAAAAATACGAAGAGTTCGTCAGAGCTTTTGCAAAACTTTGCGCAAGAGGCGATGTATCCTCCAAGACAAGCCCTATCTTCAAATGCTTATAATCCAAAGAAATGCCATAGCCGTAAATGAAAAGGAGAATCGCAGGGAGAACCAGGCTAATTAAAACGCTGCTCGCATCGCGGATGATTTGTTGAAACTCTTTGCGAATCAAAGCATACAGTCTATGCACGGCTCTCTCCGATACATTGGATAAACGCTTCTTCCAAAGTGTCCGCACCCATTATTTTTTTCAATCTCTCAGGAGTATCGAGATGGATCATCTTACTTTGATAAATCAATCCAATGCGATCGCAATATTCAGCCTCATCCATAAAATGGGTCGTAACCATAATCGTACAACCAAGCTCCGCAAGTCCATTGATATGGTTCCAAAAAGAGCGTCTTTCTATGGGATCGACGCCCGAGGTCGGCTCATCTAAAAACAAAACAGCCGGCCGGTGCATCGTCGCACACGCTAAAGCCAGCCGCTGCTTGTATCCGACCGGAATCTCCCGCGCAGAACTATCGACGAAAGGGACTAAACCAAAAATGGTCATCATCTGATCCATCGCCTCTTTTTTCGCGGTTCCCGTCAAATTGTAGGCGCTCGCAAAAAATGCCAAGTTCTGCCGCACGCTTAAGTCTCCGTAGAGGGAAAACTTTTGCGCCATATAACCGATATGGGATCTGGCCTCGCTTGAGGCGTTTTGCATACTCACTCCATTGACAAACGAGGCGCCGCTCGTCGGCTGCAACAAGCCGCAGAGCATCCGAAACGTCGTCGATTTTCCTGCTCCGTTAGGACCTAGAAGACCAAAAATTTCTCCGCGGCGCACTTGAAAACTGATCGAATCGACGGCGCAAAAATCGCCAAAACGCTTGTGTAAATCCAAAGCTTCAATAGCAATCGCTCCATCGGAAGGAAATGGCGGACAACGTGCAGCGAGCGCAGATTTTCCCTTGGGAGCGCCTCCCAAACAATCGATGAAAGCGTCTTCGAAACGGGGCTGCTGCGGAAGCCACCCTTCTTGAGGCTCTCCCTTGATTAAGAGACGAATGCCGCTTCCTTGCAAAACGGCATCTTCCACATTAGGTCTCT
>CAZZLR010000249.1:0-1799 GCA_964655045.1 uncultured bacterium
CGCAAAAACTAGCTTGTCACTTTATTTTTGCAAGTGCCTCTTAAGGGCGGGGTTTTTCAAAAAACGGGTTGGGAGGAGCTCGAAGCCTCTCCCAAACCAACACAATCCCAGGCCTTAAGGGCTGGGTTTTCACTAGCTCACAATGATTCCGAGATCGGCAGAAGAAAGCAAAAAAGACTCGACAGATCGCTCTATCGAGGCTTGCGTAAAATGGCAGCGGGATCGATCCCGCTATTGGAATTACATATCCAATTGGATCTTGAACGTGAAGCCGCTTAGGGTGAAATTACCCGGCGCCGTAACGTTTTGATAGGAGTTGTTTCCGGATCCAATGGTGGTGACAAATTGTCTCATATGCAATTGATCCCACCAGACTTGGAACTCGTAACCGGCTCTAAAATCGAGATAATACTGTTTTTTATCCAAATAGGTTCCCCAATCGAGGCCTAAGTTGATCTCGAGGTTGGGAACAAACGCCTGTGGACTATTGGTGATATCCACGCTGTTATGGGGGGTGGAAGTAGAATTTGGAATCGTGAATTTTTGCGTTGTATCAAACCATCCTGCCAGCATCGAGGTCGACACATTGCTGAAGAGTTTGAATCCGCAGCCGAGAAGCCAATCGGTGTTAATTCCGACGCGGGCGCCGACGCCGATGAAATCATTGTCCGTTTGAAACTTGACTTGAGTTCCGGGGAATCCGCTATTGCCGTAGCTCACGCCGAAGTGTTGATCCAACTGCGCAACACGGAGGCCGAGATGAGGATTGAAAATGACTTTTCGGCTAATGTAATAAGGTTTTCCCATTGTCGCATCGACGACGTTGACAACGCACTGCCAATGGCCGCTGGCGGTTCGATAGGTGAACGTGCCGCCCACCGCATCTGAAGGAACCCAGATGGGGAGAAGCGTTCCCGTTGTGCCGGCGTCGAAGTGGTTGGAATTTGTAACATTGACCCAAAGCCAGTCAAAATCAAAGTTCCAGGCATCGTGATCGATGTTCAAGCCGAAACCTACGCGCGTTCCGAAGTTGTAGCCCCAGTCATTGTCATGGCCGGTGAATCCGCATACGGTGCCGTTGAGGACGGTATTATTGATGGGACCTGCCGCGGCCGGATTTGTATTGAGGATGGCAAAATCAAGACCGGTTTCCGCACCTTGAAAGGCCACGCCCTCTACATAGAAATAAAAATCCCTAGGATCGGTAAGGCATAAATCTTTCGGATATGAAAAAGCGAAATTTGGTTTTTTTTCCGCCTCCTTCGCCGCAAACGCGTTGGTTGATAGTCCAAATAGAGCAACGCAAGAGAGCATTGCTTTGCTGAGGGTGTGATCCCACTTGAAATTCATAATTTTTTCTCCACTCTACTGATTTCCAGAGGGCAGTCCCTCTTTTTTTTTCTCCTATCGCCCACTTAAGCGAAAGGAATTTCTTTTTTATCGTGAGAATAGGTATTTGATCGGAATCGTGCAACAAAAAAATGTAAATTTTTTTTTGAAGAAAAGGAAAAGCGGTTGTGGAAAACGTTTGGGTATAGGTGTGTTTGTCGCGCCGAGGCGGGAAACTCGGTTTTTGAGAGCTGTTTTCTTGTGTGATTTATTTTGATCTTAACGCGTTGATCTTAAGTTTGTTGCATCCAAGAAAAATGGATTAAAAAGTAAAAAACTTGGCAGAAAAATGGCGAATGATGTATGTTTTTCACTTCGACGCGATTCAGAAATGACGCGAAAGCGAAAAGGGTTGGCGAGACTGACCCAGGCCTGTTTTGACAGTGGGAAGAGAGAAGAATAGAAGAACT
>CAZZLR010000250.1:0-1789 GCA_964655045.1 uncultured bacterium
GATAATCTGCTAATGCAAGATCTTCATCTCCATTGTATTTTCCTGTAATTGCGAAAGATATTTTATTTGGATTTAAGTTTAATATCCTTTTTAATGTTGCCTCAGCAACAACGAAACTTGATATTAGGATTGTTTGCGATTTGCGAGATCGAACAACTCCTTGTGTTCCAGCTGAAGTTCTTTGGACCACGGTTCTTCCACTCAGATCAAGCTTTTGAATTTCTGTAGGAGAATTCCCGAAATTGAATCCAGGAATCGGCTCTCCTTGTATTTCTCCCATTAGCAAATAATTGGCATTTTGTCTTTTAAGCTCAAAAGCTTCCTCAGGATCTGCAACCGGAATGATTTTGTGAGCACCCACTGAGAAGGCAAAAGCAGCTGTTGTGAAGGCTCTGAGCACATCGATGACCACTGCGCATTCAGCAATCACTTCTTCTGGTGTATGTAGCTTTTCAATTTGCATGGAGATCCTCAAGCTGTTCGCCCTCTCCAAACATCAGAGCATAATACCCAACCGGGCTGACATTGAGGGATTCATAGAGTTTTCTAGCTGCTGTATTCGTTTCTCCTGTGAAAATAATGAGCTTGCGAATCCTATGCAAATTACGGGCGTCTTGCATGAGACCGTGCATTATGGCTTTAGCAAAGCCTTGTCTTCTGCGATTGGGAGTAGTGTAAACTCCGCCAACCTGGCCAAGATCTCTGGCTTTTGCGTTTAATTCGGCCATTGCGACCAGATTACCGTTTTCGAAATACCCCCAGGAGATCTGGTCTTTTATTTTTTCTAAAAACAGCTCTTGCAATTGCTTGTGTGATAAATCATTAGGCAGTCCCTCTTCTTTGAGGTATGCAGTTCTATGAGGAGCCCAACTGGTGAAGTCGGCAGGGGTCAACAGCCGAACGTTTGGGCTGTCAAAGACATATTGCCTTTCAAGATCTACGGTATAAAGGAGTTCTTTAGAAACAAAGGTGTCTTTTCGAACGATGTTTCTCTGCTTAAGTAGATTCCAAAATTTCTGACAAAAACCCCACTCACCGATTAATCCTTTGATGGCTATAGATTCCTTTTCGGACGCACATAAGATTTTTTCCATGATCCAGTCATCGGTTGATGAGGACTGAATCACTAAATTTCCCCGTCTTGTAAGACTAAAAACAGCGATGACTTTTCCCTCGCACCGGATGAGCTTAAAATTTCCCGAGTTGGGGGCTGGAGTCAGTTTAGGACCATGTGCTTCAAGGTTTCCCAACAAGAAAAGAGAAAAATTCTCGTTATCCATCAGAAAAGCAGAGGCCTCTTCCAGATTCGACTCATTTAGAAATTCGACAGAACCTAAAGACTCATTTCTGGCCTTAGAACGGATCTTCTCGAAGATAGGCTCTTTTACTTTGCGATAATGAGTGCCGACTTGGCCCGCCTCAGAAGCGGCTTGCTTTTTGATTTCAGCATACTCTTGGACTGCCTCAGGATGAATGCGTAGGTAATCTCTGAATTCGATGAATCCTTTCCAATCGGGACTGTCTGGATAGGTCAGATGGACATGGTATCGTCTTTTACCTTCCTCAAGATCTGGGAGATCAATCACAAAATAGAATCGATCAGCTGTGCTGAAGGATGGTCTAAATTCATAGCCAAGTTCCTGGAGCGCTTTAGAGGCGTTTTCCATATCCTGCTTCTTGGCAGCAATTGCGATATCGATAATGCCTTTCCCTCCTAGATCTGGAATAGAGGTGCTGCCGATGTGCTCAATCTTCAGAATGCTTTTGACATGCAGTAAGATTCTTTCTT
>CAZZLR010000251.1:0-1783 GCA_964655045.1 uncultured bacterium
ATCCTGGCGGCGACTTAATCTTATGGGGCGCTTTCTCATGATGACGGGGTTTTTGATGGTTCTTCTCGGAGCCATCATTCACTTCAAAGCCCAGCTCCCCTGGGGAATAGGATGGGTTGGCAAACTGCCGGGAGATCTCGTTCTGAGAAAAGGGAATGCCACCCTTTTTTTCCCTCTCACCACATCTCTTCTTGCCAGCATCCTTTTATCGCTCCTCCTCTCTCTGTTGAGAAACGGAGGAAAATCGTGAAAACCAAAATGATCATCCTTTCCACAGGACTGGCCATGTTTTCCATGTTCTTTGGCTCGGGCAATCTCGTATTTCCCTTAGTCGTAGGACAGATGAGCGCAGGCCACTATGGAGCAGCCGCTCTGGGCATTATCTTGACAGGGGTGATTGTTCCTATTCTCGGGATGCTGGCCATGCTCCTTTTCCAAGGGAGCCGGCATGATTTTCTCATTCGACTCGGCAAGCCCGCTGCCTTTTGGTTTCCCCTCCTTGCTCTGTCGATCATGGGGCCCTTCGGCGTGTTAGCCCGCTGCATTACGGTCGCACACGGCTCCTTTCAGATGCTGTTTACACAAACTCCCCTTTGGGCATTCAGCGCAGGCGCCTGCCTCTGCTTATTCCTCTTTTCTATAAAAAAAAATAAAATCATCACACTCCTCGGTTCCATCCTCACGCCCCTCTTGCTGCTTTCCCTCGCCGCCATTGTTTGTTTCAGCGTCTCTTCGAGAGAGCTCCCCGTGCCGGTTCCAGAGGCAGGATCGATGTGGCCGAGCTTAAAGACAGGGATATTCCAGGGATATCAGACCATGGATCTCCTCGCCGCCTTTTTCTTTTCTTCCTTTGTGATAAACCATCTTAAAGCGCACAAAGAAGTGCAGGACGATCCTCGCCGATCCCTACCCTTATTCCTTCGCGCGTCCCTGATCAGCGCATCGCTTCTTGCTCTCGTCTATGTTTCCCTTGTGCTCATGGGGGCGATCTACGCGCCGGAACTCGCCGCGGTCTCTCCTCCGGAGATGCTCGGATTCATCGCGCAAAAAACACTGGGTTCTTTGGCTGCGCCCATAGTATGCGCTACCGTCATCCTCGCCTGTTTTACAACGGCCATCGTTCTCGCTTCTCTATTTGCCGACTTTTTACGCCAAGAAGTATTCAAAAATCGAATTTCCACAGCATTTTCTCTTACAGCCACCCTAGTCATCGCATTCTTTGTTTCGATTTTAGGCTTTTCCGGGGTGGCGCGAATCATTAGCCCTATTTTAGAAATCTGCTACCCTGCCCTTATTGTGTTCACGGTGTTGAGCATTTTTCAAAAACTCCGGGGATGGAAAGCAGTCCGCCTGCCCACCGTGGCAGCTTTCGGAATCAAACTTCTTTCGAGCGCGTTTTATACTTAGACAATCTGAACAGAAGTCATTTATACCAAAAGCAATAAATAATATCATATTTGAGCGCGTCAAAGCGTCGAAAAGCGTTAAAATACCTCTATAAAAAATAGCCCTAGACGTGCAAATGCGTTTTTGCGGCCGGGAAAGGGGCCTTTCAAGCATTGCTGAGACTGGCCTTCTCTGGAGTATCCGCCGGATATAAAAACCTAAACGCGGCGGATACTTTTTGTAATTGATAATTATCCGCCGTTTTTGAAAAACCCCGTCCTTAAGGGCGGGGTTTCCCGCCCCGGGATCAATTAAAAATTTCCATTAGTGAGATAGGCTCACGATCGTAACATGGCATTGTATTGACTTAATACTATGCCATTTACGATCGTCGATT
>CAZZLR010000252.1:0-1760 GCA_964655045.1 uncultured bacterium
TTAAAGACGAAGCAATAGCTGCGAACTTTATTTCATATATTGCAAGACAGTTAAATCAAATAAAATATTTCTTATTGGGTAAGATTTATTATGAATAGAAAAAAAGTCGCTAAAAAGTTATTCTCCCACTCGGAAGATCAGCCAAACCTGATCTCCTTATTTTCCGGCTGCGGAGGCCTCGATCTCGGATTCCACCTAGAGGGATTCCGAGCAGTCTGGGCGAATGAATTTAATATGTGGGCTGCAGATACCTACGAAAGGAATTTTAAAGGAGCCGAGGTCGATAGGCGAAGTATATTGGAAGTCGATCCCTATAACGAAAGCCGGGTGCCGCCAGCCGACCTTATTATAGGGGGTTTTCCCTGCCAGGATTTTTCGATCATATGGAAAAGACCTGGACTAGATGGATTGAGGGGCAGTTTGTATAAGGAATATTTGAGATTTATAGACGCTAAAAAACCTAAAGCTTTTGTGGCTGAAAATGTTAAAGGTATCCTCAGCGCGAACGGCGGGTTGGCTATTAAGCAGATCATCAAGGACTTTGAGTCGATTGCCCCTGGATACTGCTTAGATATTAAGCTCTATAACTTTGCAGACTACGGCGTGCCTCAATTCCGAGAACGGGTTTTGATAGTCGGCGTGCGGAACGATACAGAGTTTGATTTCCAGCACCCCAAGCCGACTCATGGACCTAAAGCAGGAAAACCTTACGTTACGGCTGGAGAGGCGCTGGCAGGCGCAGAAAATATTCTTCACAACAATGATCATATGAAGATCATGCCCCGGACTCGCGAAATCCTAGACAAAATTCCTGAGGGGGGGAATTTTGCAGACATACCAAAGAACGATCCTCTCTATGTCAAAGGCATGATCAGCCATGTTTATCGGAGGATTCATAGAGACGAGCCTGCGAAAACTCTCATTGCATCGGGCGGCGGGGGGACATGGGGATACCATTATCCGGAACCCCGGGCTCTTACGAATAGAGAACGTGCCCGGCTGCAGTCCTTCCCTGATGATTTTGTCTTTCAGGGATCGTTCGGCGAGGTACGTAGGCAGATTGGCAATGCGGTTCCTCCGGAAGGAGTGAGGCGGCTGGCAAGAAATTTAATGCCATTGTTCAACGGGCGATATGATCCTGCGGACTTGACGGAAAAAAACAAGAAACTTAATGGAATGCCGCTGAAGAAGCGGATTGAAATAGATCGACATGAAACTGCTACTGAGCAATAAAAAGCCTCTCGAAACAAAGGAGAGCCGATTTTTTGATATCTTCGAAAACTACTGCACCGCAGCAGATTCGATTCATATTTCAACTGGCTATATATCGATCGATTCGATTCTCTATCTTCACAAAAACTTAATAAGCGGAGCGATACCTAAACTTGATCTTATAATCGGTATGCACAGTTTCGATGGATTCACGCGCAATCAATACGAAGCCTCTCTAAACCTCGCTCGATACCTTCGGGAATCTATGAAGGGGACTCTAAGCATCTCCGTAGCTTTCCCTTACCACGGAAAAATATATTGTTTTCAGAAGCAGGGAAAGAATTTTGCAGCCATTATGGGTTCTTCGAATTTGACCTCCCTAGGCAGAAGAGACTCCCTTAATTTCGAAGTTGATATTGCACTTGAAGACCCAAACCTTATTGCCCGGCTGTCTGAATTCCATGATCAGCTAAAACTAAAAGCATGCAAGCCATTAGAAAAATGGGATGCTAAAACCTTTGTCGAAGGGCTGAAAGTTCCCGGAGCGG
>CAZZLR010000253.1:0-1751 GCA_964655045.1 uncultured bacterium
AATCAATATGAAATAAACAATATATATGATAAGGAGGGGGCTTGTGTTTCCATCCCTCAATGGGAGGCACTTGCGCAATTCTCTTTTATTCCGAAACTGACTTTTGCATCGGACGCTTTGCGTGGAAAAATTCAGAAAAAGATCAAGAAACTGCATGAAAAAGGGAAACTGTCTCGAGAGCAGCTTTGGTTCGGCAGTTATTATAGGGAAGAAATTCTTGGTTCGAAAGGGTTATCGGTTGATATTCGTTGGATCGATCGGAAAATGGGGTGGGGGGTCTTTGCTGCAAAGGATTGTCGGACGATGGCATTTGTTGCCGAGTATCAAGGTTCCTTAAGAGCCTGCCGCAGGTCCGATCGGGAGAATGCTTATTGTTTTGAATTTGCCTTGGCTCCCGATTTCAGGACATCCTACAATATTGATGCGGAACGGCAAGGGGGCGTAAGCCGGTTCATCAATCATAGTTCCGAGCCGAATCTGCGTTCCGCCCTGGCTACGGTCGATGGAATGAACCATGTGATCCTAGTTGCCCAAAGACCGATTGTCCGGGGAGAACAGTTATTCTATGATTATGGTCCCGATTATTGGGCGCACAGGAAAATATCTCATTGACAGAGCGTTCCTCTGTCGGATAGCATTTCAATGCCATGCGCCGTTCGATCGAATCTTTTCTATTCCTCTTTCCTCTTTTCGCATGCGCGACCGTCAATGAACCGTTTCGTTGGGATCTGTGGAGCGGATACCGGAACGATCGTCTTCATTGGCATATGCAGCAAGGAGGCTCCGGGACCTTACTCTATAGTGAACGGTATCGCGATCTTTCTTTTTGGGAAAACGGCCTGACGATTCAGACGATTAGCCACGATCTTGTCTTCTATCTGTGCGCAAGTTACGGAGCCTTCGGCCAAGGAGATTTGACGCAGCGCTATAGCGCACTCTCTTTTACGCAAGAAGATCCTTTCTTTTACTTCTCCCTCAGAGGTTGGGCGGCGGATGCTTCCGGGTATGTCGGCTACGCAGTGAACCTCACGGCGGATCGGACGTATAAGGTCTTGCTGATTCCGCTGTTCGGCTATTCAGGGCACTTTGAGCGTCTCGCTAGAGGAAACGGAACCCCCGATCCCTTGGAATCGGCAAATGCCGCGGGTGCGGCTTTTTATTCTATGAGCTCTTTTTTGCCGAATCATCTACAATCCTCTTGGTATGGAATCTATTTAGGGGGAGGGTTTCAAATTGAACCGGGGGGAGCCCTTCATTTTAAAGGAGGGTATAGTTACCACTGGCTGAATGTGCGCCTCAAAACCGATTATAAAACTCTCGTTGCTCTTTATAATCCCGCTCTTTTCAGCAAGCAGCAGACGACGGTTTCTTTAGATGCGAAAGGAGAGGCGAATGAAGGGCAAACGGGGTGGGCTGAGATGGAATATCTCATAACACGGCGTTGGCGCGCTTCTCTGGGCGCGAGGATTCATTCCTTTTCTTCAAACCTGATAGAAACCTCCGTTCAAGAAACCGAAGAATCTCTGATCCCCCCGGCGCCGGAAACCTCGGAGAGTGTGTCGAGAAAAATAAAAACACGATGGACATCTCTGGCAGGATGGCTTTCGATTTCAAGAGATTTTTAATGCATAGACAAGGACCTCATAATCTCATTATCGGCGTGCAAACGGTGCGGGAGACATTGCGCCATATGCCTCACAAGGTTCTGCGCGTTTATTTGGAAACTCCGCGCGGGCAGAGAAAACGATCGG
>CAZZLR010000254.1:0-1737 GCA_964655045.1 uncultured bacterium
TGACGACAGATCGTTTGTTCTCTTCCAGGGAAGAGAGCATTGCTAATGAATTCATACCGGTTTCCTCCCATCTGCAGGGAGTTCAAGGAGAAAATAATCACCATCTTCTCCGATTCCCTGACCAATCTCAATCCAGCCCGTTTTTCGATAAAAGGCAATAGCCTCTTTGTTCTTGGCCACGCACTTTAATCTGTAAGGCAGAGGCAAATAGGAAAAGAGATGTTGTATCAATAGCCAACCGATTCTTTTTCTTTGATGATCCCTAGCCACAAAAAGATGGTGAATGAATGGAGTGGCGTCTTGCTCCCAAACTGAGATAAACCCGATGATAGCACCATCATCTTCAGCAACAAAGATGGTTTCACCGGTAGTCGACTGCTTGAAGTCTTGAAGTTTGAATTTATCGGGACTTTCCCAATGAAAAGTGTGCTGACGGGTGATGAGGAAAAGAGTCTCCAATTGGGGGGTATCACTTGGCTTAGCTTTCCGTATTTTGATCATTGCAGCTTCCCAAGGAATTTCATTGTGTATTTCTCTGGCAAAGCGCGAAGAAAACGACAGAGGATTTTATAAAAAAGACAGGGCTCGCAATAGGACCTGTTGCTTAAGCCAAAATCTACCATGCATTTACCCATCTTTTCTGCTTTCCAAGTGAATGGTAAATTCCCTTTAAGTCCTGCAGTAGCAACAGGACCCGGATACACAACAGAAAACCGTAGGTTTGTGCCAAAATAGGTAAGGGAAAGACTTTCGAAAGCTTTGGCAATGGCGGCTTTTGAAGCGCAGTAAGCACTTCCTGTTGGCGGGGCAAAGATCGCATTGATTGAACTGGTTGCAATGAAATTGGTTTTCCCATGCTCTTGGCAGAGCTTTTCCCAAAATTCAACCCATCCAAGAACTCCGAAGTAATTGACCTGCATAATCTTTTCATGGATTTTGAGATCGAATTGATTGGGATTTTCAATGACAGCCTCACCGGCAATTCCAGCATTCAGAAAAAACAAGGATGGGCAAAGGTTCTTCTCGAGAATCTGTTTTGAGGTCGATTCGATATTTTCTTTTTTGGACACATCGCAAACCATTGGAATGAAGGAGTCCGACAGCTCCTTTTGGATTTGCATGAGCTTATTTTCAGAACGAGCTATCCCAATGACCGTCCAGCCTCGTTTTACGAGTTCTCGAGAGATTGCTTCTCCTATTCCCGATGAGGCTCCCGTGACTAATGCGACTTTACTCAAGCTCATCTGCTCACCATACAAGACCTATAATGGAATCTTTTGATATGGGTCCAAAAATACGACTATCATCATGTTGTGCAGAGAGGTTGTCGGAGAGTACAAAAACGTGAGCTGGTGGCACTTGAAGTGGCTTGTCAATAGCGTAGGTTCCGTACTTCCAGTTAGACCAACTCCTAAGAATTTCGCCATTCTGACAGGTGGTTCCATTTACGATTACATTACCTTCAGTAATCTGAACTGTATCGGCCTCTAATGCGACGATGCGAGACACCCATCCTTTCCCCTCATGATTGAATGCGATGATATCTCCTATCCGATACTGACGTATGTAGGGAGACACGTGATTTACAAAAACATGGCCCCCATCTTTGATCGTTGGTTCCATGCAATCACCTGGAACATTATAAGGGTGAGCAAATGCCCACGTGACAATTGTCAATGCAATAATCGCAAAAAATATTTTCTTGTAATTGTTTTTCATGGTCGACTAATTTTTAAC
>CAZZLR010000255.1:0-1728 GCA_964655045.1 uncultured bacterium
ACAAAAAATCGAAGTGTTTATGATTAATAATGTAGAATGTACTATTTGTCTTAAAGAAATCAAAAAAAATCCATGCATTTTGAAAAATTGCAGCCATCAGTTCCATAAGGACTGCATTGTCACGTGGTGTTGTAAAGAGGGGCAGAAAAACAGCAACAGATGCCCAAACTGCAGAACCCAGATCCAAAATAGCTGGATCAAGACAGTACAGCGAAGACAGCGATGCATTGACTGCATCAAAAAGGTCGCTCTCTGCGCCTTAATTGCCATTACGACCCTTGCCTTTGTGCTCGTCTGCCTATCGAGCTTAGAGCTCTGCATCCTCTTCTGTCCAATCATCGCGTTCCCGATCGCCCTGATCATGATATATGGAAGCGTAACGATCCCTCGCATGATGGCCAGCGCCTTCAAGATGGAGATCAGCCAAGACATTCTTCTATTGTTAACAAGCATCAGCTTGATAGCCGGCGCAATTCTCTTTACACCGCTTTTGCCCATACTCGCAGCGCTTTGTCTTTAGAGGACATCTGCAACGTTCTATCGATGCGGAGCGGAAAAACAAATAATCTCAAAATCTTTCTGGCTGCGAACAAGAGTTCTTGGCCAATCCTGCAATAAAGAAAGGGGCAGCAGCACGTCTCCTGCATAGCGGCGGCGCATCTTGGTTAAAAGAAAAAGGTCAATCCATCCCTTGCGCAAAAAAAGGGTAAAAATTTCAGAGCCGCCGATGATATACAAAACAGGCTCGGTTTCCACAAGTGCAAACAACGCCTCCGGAGAGGCTACGAAAATTTCTCCCATGCGAGACACTCTTTTATGTCTTGTAAAAACATACACAGGACGATCGAAATAAGAATCGGGCAGGCCAAGATACGTACGATACCCCATGATCAAAGGAAACCCCTTGACCGTTTCTGCAAAATGACGGAGATCTTCAGGACAAGACCAGGGAAGCTTCCCCTTGCATCCCATGACGCCGTCCGGATCGCATGCCCCGATCGCAATCCTCTGTTGCATTAGAGAAACCTTCGAGACAAAAGAAATACAGCCGGTTCCTTATTCAGAACAAACGAGAGCTTTTTCCATTGAGCGACGGAATGGGTGGCGCAGCGCTGCGCCGCGCCAGTCAAGCTTGCGGCCACGCATAACAAGGTCGTTTCCTGCAAAACGCGCCGCAGTGTTTCTAACATCTTGGCGCTCCGATAAGGAGCCTCGATCCAAACTTGCGTCTCTCTTTGTCCCCTTTTTTCCAAGTCGCGAATCTTGGCCTCCAGCTCTTCTTCCTGCCGAGGCAAATAACCATGGAAACAAAAGGTTTGCCCCGAAAATCCCGACAGCTGCAACGCTAAAACCAAAGAGCAAGGACCCGCTACAGCCTCGATCGCGATATTGCGCCGCAAAGCCGCAGCCACAAGATCCGCCCCCGGATCGGCGATGCAAGGCAGTCCGGCGTCGGAAATCAACCCCCATGCTTCCCCTCGAAGCAGAGGGGCTAGCAACGCGTCTAAGTCTTTTTCGCCCGTATGTTCGTTCAAAAGCGCCAAAGGATAGCGCGCCATTGCCTCTCGATCCATAAATAAACGCAAATAACGCCGCGCCGCTTTTTCACTTTCGGCAATCAGTCCCTGAAGTCCCCGCACCGTCTGCGGCAAGGAAGCCGGCAGCACGCCCTCATGAGATACGCTCTCATCCAACACATTCGGCAGCAAAAATAATTTACCCTTTTGC
>CAZZLR010000256.1:0-1724 GCA_964655045.1 uncultured bacterium
GGCAAGTTTTTCGATTTCTTTTGGGAAACAGAGGGAGAAATGGATTTCCTTCTTGCAATCGATTGCGGAAACGCTTAGTATTTTAGGTTTTCAGTATTCGCTCCTCGTCTCCGGGGGGCGGAAAAGGAAAAAGGGGAGCGGTCTCGGAGGGTTTCTTCAAGACGTAGCTCTTTTGGGAGTGCAGGTTGAAGAAAGCGCGGAAGCGTCTAAAGATCTGCAATTAGATTTTTTAGTGGAAGATGCGTTAGAACGTCGATGGGCAGCCTTTTCTATTAAAATAGAGGAAAAGGGTGTTTATCTTACGGCTTCAGTTGAAAGATTAGTCGCTCTTTTGATAGAAAATAAAAGGAAAACAAAACGGGAACAGCATTGAGAATCAATAGAGAAATTCGAGCGGATCGATTACGTGTCATTTCTGAATCAGGAGAACAGGTCGGCGTATTGACTTTACGGGATGCTTTGGCGATGGCTGAGACAGCAGGACTGGATCTGGTGGAGATTGCTCCTTTGGCAAAACCGCCGGTAGCGAAAATCATCGATTACGGAAAGTTTAGATATCATCAGCAGAAAAAAGAGAAAGATAGTAAAAAGGCACAGGTTCAGATCAAAGTAAAAGAAGTAAAATTGAAACCTAATATTGATACTCATGATCTCGAAACGAAGATGAAGCAAGCGCGCGAATTTCTGAGTAAAGGAAATAAGGTGCGTGTATCCATCATGTTCAGGGGGAGGGAGATGCTTCACATCGATCTTGGAGAGAAGGTCGTGAGGGAATTCTGTCAGCAGTTATCGGATCTATCTGTGATTGAGGCTCCTTCTAAGATGATGGGGCGTACCATTGCAACAGTGTTAGCTCCGAGTGGAAAGAAGCCGAAATCTACGGCTCCGGAGTGAATGTAAAAGGAGAAAAAAAGAATGCCTAAGATGAAAACGAGAAAGGCTGTAAAAGCCAGATTTAAAGTGACGGGAACCGGAAAACTGAAGAGAACCCGCCCGGGGCGACGTCACATTTTGACAAAAAAAAGCGCCAACCGTAAACGTTCTTTGGCTAAAGAACGTTTAGTGGACGAGGGCCAAATAAAAATGTATAAGATCATGATGGGAGTCTAAGAGAAATTTTATGGTACGGATTACAAATGCGGTGACAGCCCGCAAGAGGACAAAAAAGCTGCTGAAGCGTTGCAAGGGATTTTATGGCGATCGAAAAAATCACCTAAAATTGAGCAAAGACGCCCTCATGATGTCTCTTTCCAACAGCTACAAACACCGCAAATTGCGAAAGCGAGATTTCCGCAGTCTTTGGATTACTCGCATTGGCGTTGCAGCGAAAATCAATGGTCTTTCTTATAGTAAGCTCATGAATGGTTTAAAGCGGCAAGGCTGCGACATCAACCGTAAGTGGCTCTCTGAGATGGCGATCAATGATCCTGTAGCGTTCAGTTCCATTGCTGCATCGGCAAAACAGGGATTGGCCGTTCAGGATCTACGAGTGGGCGCGGAGGCGCTTGCTTCTCGGTAATACTCATCGCAAGAAATAAAGGCGCATTTTGAGCATGCGAAAGCACCCAATTTCCACGACTGTAATAGGTATAGTATTAATGCAAGACAATACCTATTATAATCGTGGAAATTCGGTAGCTTTGACGCGGATCAAAATATGACTGTATTGTTTGCGATGGGTATCACTCCCTTTGCAGATTTCTGTGCAGCCTGATAGGCTGCAC
>CAZZLR010000257.1:0-1711 GCA_964655045.1 uncultured bacterium
ATTTGATTGCCAGCTTCTGGTTGCGGTGTTGTTTTTCTTGGAAGATAAAATCGATTCTGTGCTGATCGCCTATTCCAAAGAATCGAATATTGGGCAATCCGACGATTTGGAACAGGAAGATAAACAAGAATTGATTGAGGCGATTAAAGAAGCGGAGACAAAGGAAGGAGTCAAACAAGACGCTCGCTGTCAAAAACAAATCCTTCAAGAATATGTTTCTTCTGCGCAAATTCTTTCCCATTCTCCTTTCTTTTTGCCCAGAGAGCTCAGTTCGCTCGCGTCTGCGGAATTGGGTGTGATTTTCAATCCTCAATCCCTAAGCTGCGCCGATAAAAAGACGAAAGTGGAATTCCAATTGGCGCTGCGCCTGCCCACCCGTTCCAAGCCTCTTCAAATTTCTCATCTCAAATCTTTTCTCGAAGCGGTCCGTTATGAGGAACCTCTGTTTGTAACGGGCCGGCGCCTCTTTTTTTCTTTGAAGAGTTTTGACGAGGCTGCCGGGATTGCATTGCAGCTTCTTTTAGCGCATGCTCGATTTAACGAGTCCTCAAAAGAGGAAAGAGCGCAAAGGGTGGCTCAAATTGACTTGGAAGTGTTTGGCCTGATGTTGGCTAAAATCCAGGAAGCGGCTTTGCGTCAGGCAAATCCGCGAGCTTTCAAGGAAGTAGAAGATGATTTGCCGCAGCTTCCTTGTCTCTACTTAGGAACCCTGGAAAATCCTTTGCGCTACTCTTTTCAACCGGTAGGTCTCCGCTTTCATCTGGAATATTTAGAGCCTCCTGCAGCAAAAATCCTATTGAAGCCGATGCTGATGCTGAGAGAGGCGCAGATGAATGCTGAAGACGCTATTTTGTTTGAATGCGCCGCCCCGGGGCTTTTGTACCAAGGCGCCTATTACCGTTTTGTTCCCCATATAAAGAGGGCGCATCTTCTCAATCTCGACGCGATTCGGGATATGGCGATCCCCGAGCCCCTTTTCGGCGCTTTTGTAGAAAACGCTTTGCCGGAATTGAAACGCTTTGCGGAAGTCTCGAACTTGGAAGTGCTGGATCGATTTGTCACGCTGCCTTTTGTGGGAACGCTCGGCGCCCGTTGCAGCCTTTCTTACTTGGATGGGGAATTGGAAGCGTCTCTTTTCTTTTCTTATGAGGGAAGGCAGGTGCCTGCGGCTCTAGAGCAAATTTCTTTCGATGAAATCAAGACCTTTGTTCAGCCCCAAGGCGTGTTGGCAAGGAATTTAGTGGAAGAGCGGCAAATCATCGACGAGCTCTTTCAAGATTTTGTCTTCAATCCGCAAACGTCCACATATCATGCAAAAACGGAAAAAAAGATTGTGGAGTTCATGACGGGCGTGATTCCGCGCAACCAGCATCGCGTCCAGTTCGAATGCCCGCAAAACTTACTCGATCAATTTATTTACGACGAAACGAGCTTCAGTCTCCATTTGGACGCGGCGCCCGCAGTAGGTTATTACGAGATCGATCTTCAGGTGCATGGAGCCCTGAAGGGAGCGAAAATCGATCTTCTCTGGGAATGCGTGGCCTCGAAGCGCGCCTTCTTGGAATTGGACGCAGGGAGGATGCGCAGAGGCGATCCTGCTAAACTGTCGAAAATTTTAGTGCTCGATCTCGATCGAATCGCTAAGCTGATCCAGCTTTTTGATGAACTGGGTTTAAAAAAACTGGATGATTCCAAAGAACTGAGGCCATTG
>CAZZLR010000258.1:0-1711 GCA_964655045.1 uncultured bacterium
TCATCGATTTTCGACGCTTTGACGCGCTCAAATATGACATTATTTGTTTCTTTTGTATTATTTTTCATAATACAAAAGAAAGAGCTTATGCGTCTACAGACGACGAAGGCAGCCCCGAGAGTTTTTTGCCCCGAAGCTCAAACACAAGGGGAGGACCTGTAAACAAAAATTCATCGCGCAGTCGATTGACTAAATATTTCTTATAGGAATCTGTCATCAGATCCGGCTTATTGACAAAAAGAACAAATTTCGGCGGATTAGCCTCCGCCTGCGTCAAATAATAAATTCTCAGCCGCTTCCCTAAAATCATAGGTGGATGATATTTTTGAAGGCATCGTTCCACAAATTTATTTAAAACCCCGGTCGTAAGACGTAAAAAGCGCTGTTGATAGACCTCTTTCACCAGAGGAAAAATTTTATTCAAATTCCTCTTTTTTAACGCTTCGGTAAAAAGCATCGGGCAGTGGGCAAGAAAAGGAGCCGAGTCTTTCACGGAACGGAGCGCATGTTCCATCTGAATATTTTTGACTAGATCCCATTTATTAAAAAGCAGCACGCAGCTTTTCCCAAGAGCCTCTATCTCAGCCGCAATTCTCCTCTCCTGCGTTGTAAATCCTTCAAACGCGTCGAGCACTAATAAACAAACATCCGCCCGCTCTATCGCCTCATCCGTGCGAATCGCCGCAAATTTATCCACGACTTCCTTTTCGCTCTTTTTTCTTCGGATGCCGGCCGTATCGATCAATAAATATTTTTGCCCCTCTTCCTCATACAAAACGTCGATCGCATCGCGCGTCGTCCCGGCGATCGGACTCACAATCGAACGAGGCTCTTCCAAAAGTTGGTTCAAAAGAGTCGATTTCCCTACATTCGCCCTTCCTACAATCGCCACTCGAATCACGTCCGAAGGCTGCGCCGGACTCGGGGATTCTTCCGCCAGCTCCGCCTCATCCCTCAAAAGAGGAGTGAGAGCCGCTTCTAAAAGTTCGGCCACCCCATGTCCTTGCAATGCAGAAACGCCCATGGGTTCCTCAAAGCCCAAAGGACGAAACGCAGCCACGGCTTCCTCGTCAAAAATCCAACGATCAATTTTATTCACCGCCACGACGACCCGCTTCGTCCCCCGCCTTAATTGCTTTGCCAGCTCCTCGTCAAAAGGGGTCGGGCCTACCTGTCCGTCCACCACAAAAATAATGGCGTCCGCCTCCTCCATCGCAATCTCGGCCTGCCGGCGCACCTCCACGGCAAAAGGTATTTTTTCAGAAAGATCGATCCCGCCCGTGTCTATCAAGAGAAATGGCGAGCCAAAAAAATCAGCCTCCGCATAAAGACGATCACGGGTAATCCCTTCCGCTTCATCAACGATTGAAATTCTTTTTTGACAAATACGGTTAAAAAGGGCCGATTTTCCCACGTTAGGACGGCCGACAATAGCAATTTTTGGCAACATATATGGAACCTTTTCCTGTGAAAGGATACAGAATCCGGCGTTGTAAAGCAACTTTATTTTGATATGGACAGAGAGGGGTCGTTCAAAAAACGAATTGAGAGGGATTCAAGACCCCCCAATTCAATATAATACCAAAAGAAATATGACATTATTTGTTTCTTTTGGTATATCCCCAACTTCTCAAGTTGTTTGAGTATACATGCGGTCGAACACTTGCAACAGCTCCTCGCGACTTACATAAGCAATTTGATCTTCGGAACC
>CAZZLR010000259.1:0-1708 GCA_964655045.1 uncultured bacterium
AAAAACCCCTCAATGGATTGAGGGGTTTTGAAACAAAACATTTTTGCAATATAAAAAAGATCCTCTTTTTTCAGAGAGAATCTTTTACGCAAACCATTATTTTAGGGCTCCTCCAGCCCCTCCAACCAAAACTTCCGCATCAGAGCACAATGGTCGGTGGGATGGCTCTCTGAGAGCAAATCTTGACCTCCCACGCATCGAGTCTCATTCTCATCTCCTTTCGGAAGTAGACCTACAGAGATGATATAATCTTTTTCATCTTTTACAGGCTTAAGTTGCTTACTAAGCTGAGTCGTTAAAACCCGCGTCTTTGCTGAAGTATGGTCGACAGAGGTGATCTTAGGGCAAAGAAGGTCTTTCGTTGTGTTTGCGAAATGAGCTGACCACGACTGATCACCCTTTTCGTCTTTCTTTTCGCCATCCGTCTTTTCCTTTTCCGTATTAGCGTCCGCTCCTATGATGAGCTTGTATCCCCGTTTCTCGAATTTTTCTTTATACAACTGCAGAGTCTTATCCCACTGAGCCTTGATCGGGCCAGAAGAACCTCCTGACTTAGCATGAGCAGAGACAAACAAGAATTTTTCACCGTTCGCTCGATGGGTGGCTGTAACGAAATTCAAATTCGACGCCTTGAGACTATTGCCAAAAGTCTTTACAGAATAGTCGCCTCCGCCTTTAAAAAAATATTCGATAATATTTCCGGTTCTCACGGTCTGAATATCCTTCCAACGGTGTTTATCGAGGAAAACTAGAGTTCCATCCCCTTCATCTTGCCCTTTAGCGCAGACATATCGTTCCTCTAATTTCTCCTTGAATCCGCCCAGATTTTCCTGAGTAAAAAAGACGCTTGGAGCCTGCTTAAAGACAGTGTTTGCCAAAGTCTTCACTTTTGCTGTCGTTGCAAATCCTCTTTTAAAATCTTCTTTTTTCTGATTGATGGCATTAATGTCGACCCCGCCCTTGCTTACAACCTGATGTAAAATCATGCACTGAAAAATACCATACATCAAAAGCTGCCCTTTCTCCGTGGTAAAAATCTCAAGCTTATTTTTATCGGGGTAGTCTTCTTTTATCGCCCCTTTTATCGCCCCTTCATTGCCTTGAATCTTATTGGCAGTCGCCTCATCATATTGTTTCTGCATCAGCGTATCCAATAGATCTTTTTTCGCTTTGGCGAGATCCCCTTCCAGCGGAACAAGCGTATCCAAGGTGGGATATGTGTCATTAAAACTAACCCTTGTATAGTCCTTTAAATTCTTTTCGCAGCTAAAAAATTTGTCCGGAAGACCATATAAATAATTCACAGCCTTCTCGTCTTTTTTATCTTGAAAAAACTGCAAGAAAGCCCCCCGTTCTTCCTCACTCAGCCCCCACTGCGAATTCGTGAGCAAACCAGTTAACTGTATACCCTCTAGCATTTCACCAAATGTACAGCTCTCAGCTTCTCCCGTACGCTTTGAAGCATATTTTTCAATCATTTCTTGTACCTTATCCCCTTTGCGCTTGAACTCAAACACCCCAGGAGCGTTCCCCCCTGTATTCAGGGTCATAACATCGATCGATCGATTTTTTATGTCACAAGAAGCCTTGTGGTATCCATTCGACCAAAAAAATAAAAATGCATACCAACTCTTTTCAAGAGTCTTAGTATAGACCCAAGAATGAAACTCATCGACCCAAGTGCGTTGATTGTTGTTGACTGATGAAC
>CAZZLR010000260.1:0-1706 GCA_964655045.1 uncultured bacterium
CTGTTCCTACTACTTCAATTACGGTGCCGGCAGCAGCACCCGATGTTGGAAGGCTGAGGGTTGTTGCCGATCCGTTCGTTGTGTAATAACCATTCGATGCTGACATTGCTTGTGATGTACCAGAAACCGTGTTCCATGTGATCGAAGCTGTCGTTGTGAGTGGAGGGGGAGCGAAAATGTATTCTGTGATGATGCATACTCCAGCGGCTCCTACACCTCCTGCCTTTTGACTCTGACTTCCAGTCGTCGATGCACCACTAGCCCCTCCTCCATAAAGATATCCATTAAAACCGGCAGCATTATTAGTATTGCTTCGAACTCCTGCCAAAACAGAAGACCCTCCCGCTCCTCCAAGAGCAATCTGAGCAGCGCCAGGAGAATTTGTGGCTATTCCTATCCCCCAACCACCATCAGATCCGGTAACCGTGAATCCACTTACTCCTCCACCAAGGGAACCTGTTCCACCAGCACCTCCACCTACTATCGACGCATTCCCAATTCCGCATCCGCTTCCACCACTGCCCCCAGTTGCCGATAATAGAGCTCCTAAAGACGTGGTTCCACCTGTGCCGCCGCTACCTCCAGCCACCGCGCCAGCTGTACCGCCGCTGCCGATATTAACGGTTTGGCTGGTTCCAATTTGAGTTGCTGAAAGTGTCGCACGAGCATATCCGCCGCCGCCTCCGCCACCTGCAGTGGATGACTGAAATCCGCCTGTCGTTGTAGTTGCACCACCACCTCCGCCACCACCTACTACCTCAACAATCGCATATTGAAGATTTGCAGAAGGATTATAAGTGTAAGGACTCATTCCAGAAGTAACAGTGATGATGTTATTAGTTGGAGTATTGCCCGCGATGGAAGGAAGCTGCGTTACTAAAAAGTTGTTCGCTCTCCAATTATATGTACCTGATCCTGTTACTACATACCGTACATCAATCGTGTCAGTCGACGCGAATGTTCCAATATAATTAAAAGAAATACACTCTGCCGGAATGGCGGCTCCCGATCCTGTTAAATAGCATTGAGACAGTGCGAGAATAGTCGAGCCGTTTTTTACAAGTTGCGCAGTGGGCAATGTGCCAAGGCCAACAGACTGTCCGATCACATCGCTCAAAATAATCTGATAAGTTCCTGCCTGAGAAAATTGAATCGTCGTCCCCGATCCTGTAATCGTAAAGTTTACAAGACTGTTTTGCGTCAACGAACTCAGATCTAGCCTAGAAGCGCTATTTCCCAGAGTATCCCATCCGGCTACGCTTGTTTGCAGAACTGTTGTGCCCGGAGTATATGGGGTCGTCCCTGAAGCAAAACGATTAAAACTAGCTGTCGCTAAGGTAACGCCTGCAGCATAGTTCGCTGCCTGCGAGTACCAAGCCACCCCATCGCTATATACTGCGATCGAACCATAATCCATAGCAAGCGCGATACTAGAGGCGCCATCAATGGTTCCTGATGCCGGCGTAATCGTGATATTTGCCGTAGCCCCTGTTCCAGCCACATCTTTGATCGTATACACTTTTCCGACCGTGCTCGTGATCCCGCTCGCAGAAGGAGCCGGAAGCGTGACTTGCCTTGCAGCCACATTGCTCATGGCAATAATCGTGTCGCTTAAAGCGGCGACGTAAATCGTTCCCGATTGAGCGTTGACCGGTTGATTGATATCTCTGTTATTCGCACTGTTTTGATACGTCATTGAAAACTAC
>CAZZLR010000261.1:0-1704 GCA_964655045.1 uncultured bacterium
ATCGCGATTTTGCAGGAAAAGTCGGGGCAGCGCAAGAAATCAAGATTCGCGGGCTTTCCGATGACATGTGCAATGAACTGACTTTTTATGATTTTAATCCTAAGACCTTTAGCGTCGATATGGAAAATCAGAATTTAGGAAGGATTTCAGGCACGGGCGTTTATGATGATAAAACGATCGCGTGGGAATTTCGCAACAGCGACTCCGGTTTTGAAGGGTTTGAAACGTATGTGCTTCAGCCCGACGGCAGTTATCATATGCGTGGAGAATATATCACCGGCGATCAATTTCGTACGCAAATTGAAGCGCGGATCACGCCTCATTCGGAATCGGCGCCGGGGGAGGAAAATTGATGAAGAAGCCATTTCTGATTATATGGATTGCAGCGGTTTCTGCGTGTAGCTCGGGGGGAGCTGCAATGACGGCAGGAGCTTTTTACGAAATTACGATTGGATCGTCTCAATCGGAAGTGCTTTCTTCCGCAGGGGAGCCTTATGCGATTCGCCATGGAGAAGATGGAACGATCGAATACGAATATATTGAACGCTTTAAAGTGGGCGGGCGAAATAGTGAAGAAAAACACTATTACGTAGTAATGAAGGACGGGAAGGTGATTAGCAAGCGTGTGGCAGGCTCTTCGCCCTATCCTTACACCTTTGATAGTTATGAGATGCAAACGACAGAGGGAGGAGCTTGATCCCAATGCGGGAACCACAGTCCTAACGAATACCAAAAGCAACAAATAATGTCATCCCGAGGCGGGAAACCCCGCCCTTAAGGGCGGGGTTTTTCAAAAAACGGTTTGGGAGGGGTTCGAAGCCCCTCCCAAACCAACACAATCCCAGGCCTTAAGGCCTGGGTTTTCACATTTGTTGCTTTTGGTATTACACACTCTCAACACTCTCAGGCTTTAAGGCCTGGGTCCTCGTAAAGGGCGCTGGAGTTGTTGGGGTATATTACGCTTTGATCTTAATATCAACGCCAGCTGCAACAGGAAGCACTTTCAATTTGTCGATCGTGTCGAGAGTAGGATCGAGGAGGTCGAGAACACGAACATGCGTGCGCATTTCGAACTGCTCGCGAGATTTTCGATCGACATGCGGAGACCGGAGAACAGTAAAGATCTCCCGTTTTGTGGGCAGAGGAATCGGGCCCACAACACGAGCGCCGGTTCTTTTGGCCGTTTCGACGATATCCAATACCGATCTATCGAGGATTCGTTGATCAAATGCTTTCAGGCGGATTCTTATTTTTTTTCTAGGTGCTTTTGACATAGTCTCACTTTTTGCAAATTTCTTCTTGGATTTTTGTAGGCACACGTTCAAAATGGCTAGGCTCCATGGTGTAGGTGCCTCGACCCGATGTCATTGAACGGAGAATGGTCGAATAGCCGAACATTTCACTCAGAGGGACTTCCGCTGTTACGTCAATGATCCCTCTCATCGATTCTTGTCCTAGAATCTTTCCACGTCGTCGATTCAAATCGCCGATGACATCTCCAATGTGAGAGTCCGGCGCGGTTGTTACGACTTTCATGATCGGCTCTAAGAGAACCGGCTTTGCCTTACGGGCAGCGTCTTTGACTGCCATGGAAGCGCAAATTTTAAATGCCATCTCATTGGAATCCACCTCATGGTAAGATCCATATGTGATGGCAACTTTCATATCAATCAGAGGATATCCCGCGAGAACGCCAGTCTGAAG
>CAZZLR010000262.1:0-1698 GCA_964655045.1 uncultured bacterium
TCCCTTTCCGAAAGAAGAAAATCTTGGGCGCCCCTTTTGAGCGAAGCGGTGCAAAAAGAGCTGCATACCTTGAATCTTCCTCATGCTCAATTTCGCATCGATATACAAACACGCCCTTTGACAGAGCAGGGAATCGATGAGATCGTTTTTCTTTTTTCGGCAAACAAAGGCCATGCCCCCGCGCCTTTGGCCGATTGCGCCAGCGGAGGAGAGCTAGCGCGTGTTCGATTGGCTGCGGAAGGGGTCTTGGCCAACCGAGATGGAGTGGAATGCCTTGTTTTCGATGAAATCGATAGCAACATCGGAGGGCGAACCGCTGCGGTATTGGGAGAAAAACTGCGGCAGATTGCCAATCGGCGCCAGCTCCTCTGCGTAACCCATTTTATACAGGTGGCGAAGCTGGCCCATGCTCATTTTTGTGTGACGAAAAAAGAGACAGAGAACCGATCTGCGACGCATGTCGCTCATGTGAGCGGCCTTGTCCGAGAACAGGAATTCACCCGCATGACCGGCGGCGTTAGTGAATTTTGAGCGATTCGAGGAATCGTTCAAACACTTTTTCGTTCAATTCCGTCTTTTTTCCTTCCATCGCAACTAGATAGAGTTTGTTTCCAATCATGACCGCCTGCCCTCGAAAATAGTTAGATAGGCTGCGCACCAAAAAGTTCATTGCAGGATGCCCCGCGTATTCCACTAACCGGGAAAAAATCAATTGATTGCCGGCATGATGGCCTACAATTCCTTTCAACAGTCCTTCCAGTCCGGCCACTTCCTGCGCTCCCGAAAGGGGCATAGGATAAGTGGCGACAAGAAGCATGCACACGCCCTTGTCTTCCATAGGAGCGAGATAGATATCGTAATATAAGTATTGCCCTTCGGCTACTTTAATGGATTGCTGAACGAGATTCGGCTGCACAGGAAAAGAAATGGAGCACCCCCCGTCTTTTGCAGAAAATTGCTGCCATCCCTCGTTGAGAGAAGCGTCGACAGAAGAGGGACAGAAGATCTGCGTGATCATGAGTCCCATAGAAAAAAGCCAAGTTTTCATCGTATTTTTACCCCTTTCTTTTTCAAGAGTGCAGGAAGAATCCAATACTTAACCCTACCAAGGTCAGCAAAATTGCCACGACAACCCAAGAAAAGATGATGTTGGCCACCGAGCGGACAATCGAAAAATGCTGCACTTCAGCAAGCATGTTCACATACATGATCAAAGACCAAATAAAGGCAGCCAATTTTCCTACAGAGATGCAGGAAAGGAGGACGAGCACTCCGTCTTCCGGTTGAAAGGGACGAAACTGTCCTTCACGAAAAACTCCGATCAAAACCCCCCAGAGAACAATATTGACGATGAGGGGGAGAGAAGACCAGGAAATCGCGGCGCGTATGGAGAAAAATGAGGCTTTCCCATTTAAAAGCAACCCAACCATATAAACCACCGCGCTCAGTATGGTAAAACTGATGAATCCGAAAAGAGGCGCCAAAAGAATCACGACGGGGAGAATAAAAAACAGGTTGTACGCATGGCCTACAGAAATAGACTGCAGAGAGTTCAGCATACCCAGTATGCCGTATAGCCATGAGAGAACCCAAATTCCCTGTTTTGGATTGCGGGAGACGATTTGAGCAATCGTTGTCCTTGGGTGCCTCCATACCGCCAGCCAAGGATTGGGGTGACGCAACATATAAAACTCCTTC
>CAZZLR010000263.1:0-1696 GCA_964655045.1 uncultured bacterium
TTTGGTGGAAGTATATGGCGTCGGCGTTTTAATCCAGGGGGAATCTTCCGTGGGAAAAAGCGAGGCGGCTTTGGGGCTTTTGGAGCGGGGGCATCGTTTGATTTCGGATGATGTGGTGCGCGTAAAGAAAAAAGAGGAAACCTATTTGATGGGATCGGGGCCGCAATTAACGCAGCATCTGATGGAGATACGGGGGATCGGTATCATTAACGTCGCCCACCTTTATGGGGCGGTATGCGTGCGGCATGATAAGACAATCGATTTAGTTGTGAAATTGGAAGAATGGGACGACAAACATTTTTATGATAGGGTGGGACTGGATGAAAAATTCATAGAGATTTTGGATATGAGCATTCCCTTTCATGTTTTACCGGTGAAGCCGGGGAGGGACGTCGTGTTGCTTCTCGAGACAATCGCTCTTAATCATCGCTTAAAGGATATGGGGTATAATTCCGCTAAAGAATTCAATGCCAAATGGCTGGAGGCGATTGCTTGCAGACAGAAAAAAAAGGGGGGGTGATGGCGAAGATAGTGCAGAAGGTGAAAGTGAAAAACGCATTGGGGCTCCATACGCGTCCGGCGGCGTGGATTGTAAAGCTTCTTCAGCCGTTGAAGTCAGCGGTATCCTTTACTTACAGGGATGAAACGATCAATGCCCGGAGCATTATGAGTATTTTAATGCTCGCGGCAAAAAAGAACTCTCAAATTACGATTACTGCGGAGGGTCATGACGCGGAGACGGCGGTAAAAATGCTGATGCAGGCATTTGAAGGGGAGTTTGGAGAAAAATGAAGGACGAGACAGGAGAGGTGGTCTTGCGCGGACTGCCTGTGGCCAAGGGGATTGGCATTGGATTTCCTGTATTTCTTTCTTCGTTTGATGAAAAAGTTTCTGAAAGTTGTATTTCAAAAAAACACGTAGAACAAGAAATTCTCCGGTATCGGGAGGCTTTGGAAAAGAGTCGCCGCGATATTGAGAATCTACAAAAAAATTCCATTCAGGAAGGTTCTTCGGAGATTGCCGCGATTTTAGGCACGCATCTGGAGATGATGCACGATCCTTTTTTGACTTCTTTAATCGAAGAAAAAATCCGGATGCGCCAGCAGAAAATCGAGACGGTGTTTTTTTATTTGATCGAGGAATGTAAGCAGCGTTTTCTTGTTTTACAAGATATGTATTTTCAGGAAAGGGTACGCGACGTCGTTGATGTATCGCGGCGCATCTTAAACCATCTTTCCCCTAAAAACAATCTTCGGATCAGTGAAATTCCCCATAATTCTATTCTCATTGCCGGCGAACTGGTGCCCTCGGAGACCATTGAAGCGAGCGCTTCTACGGTGAGCGCGTTCGTTACTTTAGTAGGGGGCATTACCTCTCACGCGGCGATCATTGCGCGCGCTAAAGGGATTCCCTTTGTGGCCGATATTGATATTAAGCGTTTGCAGGATTCCGGGGTTAAATCCTTGATTGTCGATGGATCTCAGGGGGTGGTGATTTTGAATCCCACGCATGCGACGCTCAAAAAATACGCGGAGCTTAAGCGTGGCCACGTGGAAAAACAAAAGCAGTTGAAAAGCGCGACGCATCTGAAGGGGGAAACGATCGATGGGTACGAGGTTCGTGTTTTTGCCAATCTTGAAAATCCCGATGCGATCAAATTATTAGATAAGAGCGGCGCTTCGGGGGTAGGGTTATT
>CAZZLR010000264.1:0-1689 GCA_964655045.1 uncultured bacterium
GCATCACGTTGCCAACGTGAGGGTCGTGAGTTCGAATCTCATCACCCGCTTATTCGTAAACCATATTATAGTATTCATTCAAAAGATCGAGGTATTCCGTGTCTCAAACGCATTCGAACGAGTTCTCTAATGAACGCATTCAGGTTGTTCTCTCTACTCGGCCCCATTGCCGCGTCGAAATGCTAGTCAAAACCACTTCGAGTCTTGTTGAAAAAGCGCGTGCCGAAGGGATCAAAGCGGTCAATAAACAAATCACACTGCCCGGGTTTCGCAAAGGAAAGGCGCCTGCGGAGGCGATCGCTCGCAAATTTCCAAGAGACGTAGACCAAGAAACGCAAACAGCTTTGGCCGATTTGACGCTCAAGGAGGCGATGGCTTTAACGCAAGTGCATCCTTTAAATCGATCTTCCAAAATTACCTTTGATATAAAAAAAATAGAAGACAGTGGCGCGGAGGTTCTTCTTTCCTTTGAAACCGAGCCTGTTATTCCTCATGTCGACCCCAAGTTGTGCACTGTAACGCCGGCGCCTTCGATAGAGCCGACCCAAGAGCAAATCGATGAGGCGATCCGCCAGGCGCAATTTTTCTTTGCCGAATGGAAAAAAACAGAGGATCGCCCTATCCGAGAGGGGGATTATCTTCTCATCAACCTCGATACTGTTGAGGGGGAAGCAGAAGAAAGAGTTTTTACCAAGGTGCGTTTTGAGGTTTCTAAAGAGAGAATGGCGGAATGGATGCAAAAAATTGTCCTTGGCGCAAAGGCGGGCGATGTCGTAGAAGGGATCAGCGAACCCGATGCGGACGCAACGGAAGAAGAAAAACAGGAATTCCGTCCGAAAAAGACGCGCATTTCCATTCTTGAAGTAGAAGAAGCGATTCTCCCTCCAGTAGACGATGCGTTTGCTAAAAAACTCCGTGTTGGCAGCGTGCAGGAGATGCGCGAGTCGATTGAAAAAATGCTGCGCGAGCAGCTACAGCAAAAAGCGCACGCCTCCCAACGGGAGGAAGTTCTCTCCTTTCTAACAAAAACCTATCCTTTCGATATTCCTCAATCCTTGCTCGAAGCCGAAGTCGATCATCGTAAACAACAAAGGTTGAACGATCCCGAATTTGAGAAGCAGTGGGAAGCGATGTCGAACGAAAAGCGGGACGCCTTCATGGAAACATTGAGAGCCGAATCGACTGATGCGGTGCGTCTTTTTTATTTGTCCCGTCAGATTGTTCGGGATGCAAAGCTCACCATTACTCATCAAGAAGTGCACAATACAGCCGTGCAGCTCATGCGCAGAGAGGGGAAGCATCATACCCTTTCCTTAGAGGCTGTGCCCCATGACATTCAAGCCTTGGCTCTGTCCAAGGTCATTTTAGCCCATGCGCAAGATTATATCATCCAAGCCGCTCAAGAAGAAAAACAATCTTGACCCGGCAAGAAGAGCCGAATAGAGTAAGGCTTATTATGTTTAAGCGGAGGCGAACAAAATGTCTTTAACACCTTATGTCATTGAAGATACGGGACGTGGCGAACGTTCTATGGATATTTATTCCCGTCTTTTGAAGGACAGGATTATTTTCATTGGCACAGAAATTGGCGATCAGGTCGCGAACGTCATCGTAGCGCAGCTTCTGTTTTTAAAAATGGAAGATCCGAAAAAAGACATCAACCTCTACATTAATTCTTCAGGCGGCCAT
>CAZZLR010000265.1:0-1686 GCA_964655045.1 uncultured bacterium
TTTCGACGCTTTGACGCGCTCAAATAGGACATTATTTGTTTCTTTTGGTATTAATGCCCAGAGTCGCCGCTATTCGACGGAATAAGCGCGCACAGCACGGCAATCCCGACGGCTAGCCCTACACCCCATCCCAGCATGGACAATACGGTAGCGTCGCGTGAACTCTCGACGGCGCCTTCGCCAGGCCGAACAGCTACCCTGGGCTGTTCTTCCAGAGAGAACCCATGGGATAAAACGGCACACGCTAGCAATGCCAATATGAAACGCCGAGTCATAGAGCCCCCCTTTCTTCTTTATCGCATATCGCCGAGTTTCTGGCAAATGGGTGAAAAAGCAAAGGGGGAGGGACGATTAATGTCCGTATGAAGAAGGAGTAGTGGTTGCCGAGGCAACGGTAATCCCTACGACAGTCGCGACGACGCCTACAATGCCGAGACCGATGAGCCAAGCCATATTATCGTTGCTCGATGTAGAACTGGCTGCAGCTCCATACCCCGTTGATTTTCTTTCTTGCGCATAGGCGCCGCTGTTGCCCAACACTGCGAACACAGTTAGTAAAATTGCAAACTTTTTCATTGTTAACTCTCCAGTTTTGAAAAATGGCTTGTGTTTAATTCCCTTAAAATATTGGTTCAAGAGAACCAGGATCCCTCTTTGATCCTCAAAATACCATGTATATATTTTTTTTTAAATTTTTTCTAGAGAATCTGAAAAACTCTTTGAAAACAGAGTGTTAGAAAAAAAAGAAGTGAGGAGGTAGAATCAAGGACGGGAATACAGGATGAGGAGTTTTCGTTGATGAAAGGGTTGGACACAGGAAAAGATAAGATTCAGAAAATTTGCGACGCGATCCGCGCGGAGACCTTGGAGCCGGCTAAACAGGAGGCTCGGGAGATTATTGAAAACGCTCGCATTCAAGAAAAGGAAATCCTTCGGTCCGCGCAAAAGAAGGCAGAACAGTCCCTCGAAGCGGCTGCGCTCGAAATGGCGGAAAAAAAGAGGGTGTTTGAAGCTTCTTTGCAAATGGCTTGCCGCCAAGGGATTGATCTTCTCAAACAAAAGGTCGAAGAAGCATTATTCCACCGGGAATTGGCCGATCTGGTCGTCCGGGAGATGGGGAAGCCCGATACCGTAGCGGCTATCTTGAATTCTTTTATGAAGGCGATGGAAGAACGAGGGATTGAAGAAGACTTTACCGCGGAAATCCCTCAGTCCATTACGCCTGCGTCGATCAGCGCCCTGTTGGGCGCCCAGGCTCTGGAGAGATTGAAAAAAGGGTCGATCGCTGTGGGGGATTTCGCAGGAGGAGCGCGCATTAAGCTGAAGGGGCGCCAAGTCACTATGGATATTTCCGACGTAGGGTTGCGGGAGCTGATTGCCCGTTACATTCGCAGGGATTTTCGAGAGCTGGTGTTCGGCGCGTAACGGCTGCGTTCCGAACCCATTGATGCGAGGAAAAAATGCTCTATTATTTTTTGATGAACGCGCTGCCGCCGATCTCTTTGAAAGAACCCCCCGGAATTTCTTTTCAAGAAATGAAGGACCTTCTCTTATTGAATCTGACGGCCAAGGATATGAAAGCCCTTCGCCGGCTTCTTAGTCCGATTGATTTATATAATATTCGCGCTATTTGGCTGCGCCAGCCTTTGGATGAAAGGGGGAATTACGGAAGTCAGGAGCTGGAAG
>CAZZLR010000266.1:0-1686 GCA_964655045.1 uncultured bacterium
TTTTGCAGACGAACTAATTTTCTTGTTCAAAATGAATTCTCTTTCCAGAGCTATCTCCTAGTTTTACAATTCTTTCGGTACTACAGTCTAAGATTCGTCCTTCTAACATAACCTCTATGACTTCATTTTGAATTAAATAATCAGAAACAAGCGATGTGACCAACGGTCCGATTCCGGGTCCTATAATTACTTTGGACTGTTTTAATCCTAAATTACCATCTCCTCCGTTAAGGAGATAATCGTTTGTTGCCAAGAGATATGTAGAATTTTCCTCGATTTGTTTTCCATCAATATATGCATCGCGAATTTTATGGTTTGGGTGTTCTGAATCATAGATCAATCGCAGTCCTGCGATTTGAGGAAAACGGCCCGTCCCCGAAGAACTGCGGTTTAAAGCAAACTCTATGGTTTTTAAAAGTTGCTTTCCTGTGATTTCCACTAACACGGCCATTCCTCCGAATGGAAGTTCCTCTTGGATATCTTTTTTTGTTAAAACTGTTCCGGATGGATAAAATCGATCTCCTCGGATAGCGCCGCTGTTGATGATGGCAATATCTGCTTTTAAAGCGTGCATTAGAGCGTCGGCTATGAGATTCCCCATTGTGGTTTCTCCATACCGTGTGTTACGACTATCTATGTGGCTTAGACAAAGGGCTATGGGCTGATTTAACTCTTGATCGATTTTTTCTGCATAAAAGGCAACGCGTTCTGCAATCTCAGGATCCTTTGCATAGTTATGATTTGGGATCATTTTCCATGAAGGATATATGGAAATTTTCGTTTTTCTTTCCGTTTCTTGTTTTTCGATTTTGAGATCAATGCGGCCTAAGAACTGAGCATCATGTCCTGATTTATGGATAAATGTTTTGCCATTGTACCATGTGATAACCTCGTGATCGTGTCCTCCTAGGATGATGTCGATTTCAGGAACTTGTTCTGAGAGAGCTTGATCTTCACTGAATCCTAAGTGCGTGAGAGCAATGATCAGATCGACTCCTTCCTTTTTGAGTTTGTGCACTGTGGCTTGCGCACTCAAAACCACCGGCGTGAGGGTGATTTCATCTGAAACGCCTTGAGATAAAACGCTAGCTTCTGTTGTGCAAAGACCCAGCATTCCTATTTTTATCCCATCGATATCGAAAACCAAGCTTCCCTGTGCTTTGTCAAGCGGTTTATGTTTTTGTAAAGAAAGAACGTTTGTCCCAAGCCAACAAAAAGAAGATTCCTGCATTCTTTGCTTGAGGGTGTCTATCCCGAAATCGAATTCATGATTCCCGAAAACGACAACATCAACCTCCAGCCTGTTCATAATATCAATCATCTGAGCCCCTTTTACTACTCCGGAAATCAGAGAAGGAGAGAGAAAATCCCCATTGACTGTGGTCAGATAGTGATCTGCGGTTTCTCTTTCTTGTTTGAGAATGGTTGCAAGTTCTGCAAGACCTCCCTGGCCATTATGTGGAAGAACTTCATAGATATCGTTAATTGTAAAAATTGTAAGGGTTGTTCCTTGTGCGTGCAAAGCTGTCATGCAGAAGAAAAGGATATGTAGATGTCTTATCATAAGATCTCCTTGTATAAGCGAAGCACCATGCCACATCTGAAGGAATTATTGCTATATATTTTCTTAATGATTTTTTTGTAAACATTTCTTGAAAACGTCTTCAATAAACATGTAATTTATTC
>CAZZLR010000267.1:0-1685 GCA_964655045.1 uncultured bacterium
GCTATAGGCTACCTCTTCGTGATCGCAACAAAAAAAATATTAAAAAAATTCCCCAAATTCACGGCCATCCGCTACGCCTACTGGTCCTTGCCGACCCAAACATTCAATCGCGCGCTCAAGCTTCGTTTTCCACCCTCGCATAAAAGAATCTGGGTAAAATAATGGAACACAATACATTTCAATCCAACATTGCAAAAATTGCAGGACAGAGAAACACGTTCCTCCTCTTTTCTCTCTTACTCTCCTGCGCCGTCATCCTTCTCGCCTCTCTGCTCTGCCTGAAAAAAGAAAGAATCGTCATCCTTCCCACCGGGGGTAGCAGCTTCTGGATCGAAGACGCGAGAGCCTCGGGCAGCTACATTGAAAAAATGGGGATTTTCCTCTCCGATCTCCTCCTCAACCGCAGCCCCGCCGACGTCGAAAAACGCAATACCCTAATCCTCCAACACGTCCACCCTAAGGCATATCACGAAATCAAAAAAATCTTGCTCCGAGAACAGGAAAGCATCCTCAGAGGATGCCAATCTTTTTATTTCATCCTCGAAAAAAGCGAGGCGCACGAAAAAGAATGCGCCTTTATTGCAGAGGGAGAATTCTTGACCATTATTGGAAAACAGGGGAAAGAATCTTCCCTATTCCAGAAAAACAAACAACGGTACACCCTCCGCTTTTCCTGCGAACAGGGGAAACTGCTTCTCACATCCTTAACAAAAGAAGAGGTTTAGGCAATGTTTCTTTTTCTTCCCATCGCAACCCTCCTTTGCGGCTCTCCCGCGGAACCCATGAATGGACAAAATCCCATCAGCGCCGTATTTTCTACGACGTCCCACAACCGCATCGCCGTCGAAGACGGCTCTGTGGAAAAAATCTTTGGCGACGGCTCTTTTTTTTCCATACATATCGATCCCTCTACCGGCAACGCCTTCATCAATGTGCTCAAAGAGATCAAAAATACACCCATGCCTTTGTCGCTTGTCACCGGAACGGGACTTGTCCAAGATGTCCTCGTCACCACCCAAGAAGGAGTTTCTCCTCCCCTCCTCTTGAGAGAGGCTGAAACGAACGCGCCTCTCAAAATAGAACCTTCCCTTTCTTCTTCCGTCATCGCCCTCACCCAAATCCTGCATTCCCAAATCCCCCATGGGTATGGGGAGCTTTCCGAAACACCGCCCCTTGACGTTCCCCCGCCCCTTACCATCATCCCTCTTCGATCCATCGAAGGCCCTTTTGATGTCATTTCCGTATACCGCGTGATCAATCAAGGAACGCAACCCATAACCCTTGCGCCCGAGGCGTTTCAAAAACATCCGAACCAGTGGGCTCTGCTTGCAACGCAAACGCTCCACGCGCAAGAAGAATCGACTCTTTTGATCGGCCAACCTAAAGAAGGCATGTCTCTATGAAAAAAATTTCTGCGCGCAAAATCGGCGCCGGACAGAAAAGAACGCTCTGGCTTGTGCTGGGAAGCTGCTTTGGCTTAGCGGCGCTCCTCTTTTCTTTTTTCTCTGAGGAAGAAGAAAAGATGAAAACCCAAGAACTTTCAGCAGATCCCTTTCAGGGACTTTCTGAAAAAATCGATCCGGAAGCCGTTCGCATCTCCGTTTTAGAAAAACTCAACGATACCCTTGCGGAAAAACTAGAGCTCCTCGAACAATCCCTCTCCGCTCTTCATGAAGAGAGCATGG
>CAZZLR010000268.1:0-1674 GCA_964655045.1 uncultured bacterium
TCTTGGTTCGTGTGAATCCTGTAATTTCTTTGAAGCTCAGCTTCATCGTGAATTTCATTCGTAACTTGGCGAACCTCTTCAAATACAATGTTCACTTCGTGCCTCGTTTCTTCTGTGTTTTGAATAGCCTCTTGCAAAAGTCTTTCAATTCTATCTTCTTGAGATTCTTCAGAAAAAATTGTTCTTTGGTTATATATAGAAACTATTTTGTTTCCTGTGTTGACGGACATGGTATACCTCTCAATTTAAAAATCTGCTAGCGCCATTTACCATAGGCACAATAAGCTCTGGGTTTCTTACAGCTACGATCCCTACAATGGTGCCAACAACAACGACAGCCACCCCAATTCCAACGCCTATTGCTATTTTCTTACATGTGTTGCTGCCGGATTGTAGCTCTGCGTTTTCTCTCCGTAGCTCTGCGTTTTCTTCCTTTAGTTGGTTGACTTCCCGCCTAAGCTGACGGACATCCTCCGAAAGTTGTCTGTTTTGGTTAATAAGCTGCACAAGCAAACCTTCAATCCTATCGTCTCTTGATTGTGTTTTGTGTACAAAAGGAGCGCGAGAGCCGCGCCCCAAAGAGTTAAGCAAGAGTTCCTGCTAGACTAAAAGTGCAAGGGAAGATCAGGAACAACACCAAAATGAGCACCAACAATATAACTACTGGCAATTGCTCCAATTACAATGGCTTTTTTGCAAAAGTCCGTAGTCCTGGCGTTCTCTTGGTTCGTGTGAATCCTGTAATTTCTTTGAAGCTCAGCTTCATCGTGAATTTGATCAGTGATGTTTTCAATTCTATGTGTAGTTTCGTGTATTTGAACCTCCCCATGGATAAATCCAGGGGATTCCGGCAACAGAGCCAAACGGCGTGTGACCGCGGAGTGGTTGTTGGGCGATTTTATCGCACTCGAGGCTCATTCCGAGCCCATCTCGTGGATAGCAACAGGCAACACCTCCACAAAACTCACACTATCCCAAGGCATGCCAAACTTGGCACTTGCGCGCCAAGCCGTCTGTACGACATTTGCTTTGGCAGAGGTCTTAGTGATAACCTGTTGCGGAACAGTATAGCGCAAGAGGGGAATTATGTGCAATCGCGCTCCTTGACCCCATAGCTAAAGCTAGGGGATTGCGTCGCGTCTTTGTTCAGAAGTTAACCCCCTTGTTTCTCTGATCATCTGTTCATTGTTTTCGATCATCTCAACAAGAGCTTCTTTCATTTCATTCCAATCATTAATCTCATTCTCTCTGTTATTGTTGATGTATTGATTAAATGAAACTATTTTTGTTTCTGGATTTATGGACATGGTATACCTCTCAATTTAAAAATCTGCTAGCGCCATTTACCATAGGCACAATAAGCTCTGGGTTTCTTACAGCTACGATCCCTACAATGGTGCCAACAACAACGACAGCCACCCCAATTCCAACGCCTATTGCTATTTTCTTACATGTGTTGCTGCCGGATTGTAGCTCTGCGTTTTCTCTCCGTAGCTCTGCGTTTTCTTCCTTTAGTTGGTTGACTTCCCGCCTAAGCTGACGGACATCCTCCGAAAGTTGTCTGTTTTGGTTAATAAGCTGCACAAGCAAACCTTCAATCCTATCGTCTCTTGATTGTGTTTTGTGTACAAAAGGAGCGCGAGAGCCGCGCCCCAAAGAGTTAAGCAAGAGTTC
>CAZZLR010000269.1:0-1664 GCA_964655045.1 uncultured bacterium
AGCCGAAAATAATCGCCAAGATAATGGCTAAAAATACACCCCACGGGTTTTTACGTTTCTTGTTCATTGGGTTCATTCTACTCGAATTTGTTGATCAAGGAAAGAAAATTCCGCACCCGGACCGATCCCATTCTCTTGAAACCAGCGAAAAGGCGCTTCCAATGCATACAACGCAGGTTGTTTACTCTTGAAAAGGGGAAGCGGATCTCTTTGATTTTTGGCAACGGGCATATCGCATAGCTGCGTGAGCTTTTTCTTTTCATCGAAAAAGGCGACGGTAAGAGGAATGAGCGTATCTTTCATCCAAAAGCAAAGCATTTCCGCTTTGTCATAAATGAACAACATTCCCTCCCCCGGGGGAAGAGAAGATCTTCCCATGAGTCCGCGTTCTTTGTCTGCGGAAGCGGCGGCAAGTTCTACGCGAATCTGCTTTCCTTCGATCTCTATGAATGCAGTCTGTAGGGCGATCAAACAAGAAACGATTGCGAACATAGCAATTGTTATGGAAGAATGTGCTTATGCGGTCAAGCATATTTTTTGTTATTCTTTTGTCCCCTTGGCTGTTTTACGGGAAAGGGAAGGTCATTTATAATGAGGAAGGGCTTCCGCAGCCGCCTCCTTGGCTGACCGGCCCTCTGATTGCTCCGGCGTCCGTGCTGGTAGAGCCCGGGTACGCTAACATCGAACCCTTCATTTATTCGATTGTCAATACGGGAACGTACAATGCTCATGGAAAGCGCAAAAACACTCCGAATTTCCTGATTGAACAAATGCAGCTTTTCGTCGAAGTAGGAATCGCTTCCTGGTTCGATATCAATATTTCTCCTGGATTTTCTTGGAAGCGATCGGAGCATCAGGGAAGTTGGTCTTTATTTGATCTTCCGATTGCAATCAACTTTCAGCTTTATCCCGATGAGGGGGTGGATTCTTGGATTCCCTCTATGAAATTGACGTTGCGTGAAACGATTCCGACAGGAAAATACGAACATTTAGATCCAAGAAAAAAACTCACCGATGCCGGAGGGTTGGGGCTATGGTCTACTTTGGTTGGATTTACAATGGGCCATCTTTTTTACTTGCGGGGTTCCCACTATATCAACATACGCATGAACGCTTCCTACACGTTTTCAGCGCCGGTGGATCTGAGCGGACTGAATGTATATGGAGGAGGGTATGGGACGAAAGGAAGGTTTTTCCCTCCCCGTAACTTTTCTTTGGATTTGGCCGGAGAAGCGACTCTTTCCCAAAACTGGGCTTTAGCTCTCGATATCGTAGGATTCTGGAACTCCCAAGCGCAGTTTCATGGCGACGAGGGGTTGGGAGCTCCGATTATGCAGAAAGCGTCGATCAGTTATGAATTGGCGCCCGCGATTGAATATAACTGGAGTCCGGCTCTTGGACTGATTGCAGGGTCTTGGTTTTCCTTTGCCGGCCGCAATTCCCCCGCGTTTGCCAGCTTTGTGATCGCCCTGAACTATTATCCGTGATACCAAAAGCAACGAATATGACATTATTTGTTGCTTTTGGTATGACGCCGTTCGATTCTTGAGAGGGTGTCTGCAAGGTCGGTGAGAACCCAGGCCTTAAGGGCGGGGTTTCCCGCCTCGGGATGAACCTCGCTTCGCCACTCTCTGAATTGTAAAAGTTTGTAATCACTATCCTTT
>CAZZLR010000270.1:0-1661 GCA_964655045.1 uncultured bacterium
CGCCGCGCCTATACCATTGAAGAAAGGCTTGCCTTGGAGTCTTCGAGTTCTTCGTCCGGAGAACTGTTGCGCGCCGTCAACGACATTGTGTTTCATCGGGCAAAAAATCAAAGCTTGATCGAGCTGTCCATCCACGCGGACAATATTTTGATCAATACATTTGTCGCAGACGGAATCATTATTGCCACGCCCACAGGCTCTACCGCGTATTCGCTCGCCGCAGGGGGGCCTATTTTGGCGCCGACGCTCGATGCCGTCGTCATCACGCCTATCTGCGCGCATACGATCTCTAATCGTCCGATTGTAATCACCGCGCATCGAACAATCAGGGTCGAATACCACAGTCCCTACGATCCGATCGACGTGCGCGCCGATGGCCTCAAAAGCCTTTCTTTGGCGCAGGGAGAGGCGGTCTCGATTCGACGCTCGCAGCACCCCTTTCGCATCGTCCATTTGCACCGTCATGAATATTTTGCCACGCTGCGCCAAAAGCTCAATTGGTCCGGAAAATTGATTCAGTAAAAATATGCCGCAAGCATAAAGAAAGGCGCAGGTTGCGGGAGAACGCGTACCGCGCTTCCTCCACTTTTGTTTGTAGACGGGCCAACCCCGAAAGTTCCCCCTCAAAGGGAGGAATCTCTTTCGATAAAAGAGGCGGCTGCGCATACCGTTGAGCCAAGACGTCTCGGCAACGCATCAAAATGAACGCGAAAACCCGCTCGGCGCGCAAATGATATTGCAAAGGATCGTCTGTTTCCATTTCTTTTTCAATTTTTTCCGGCGCGTCGCTCAAAGAAGCGCTCAAGGAGGAATGAAACAGACATTCCGCGCACAGTCCTTCCAAAAGATCTTGCCAAGGAGCCTCTTGCGCCAAGGCGAGAGCGCGGCCGGCGGAACCATGGCCGAAGCGCGCGAATTGTTCCGAAACGCCGCGCTGCTTTAGAATTGTCGCCACCTCTTCCTGCTGCAAGGGGAGAAAACGGATCAGGGCGCAACGGGAAAGGATCGTGGGAAGCATGTCCTGAAGAGAATCGGTTACCAGGATCATCGTCGTATCCTGCGAAGGCTCTTCCAAAGTTTTTAGAAGAGAGTTCGCGGCGGCAGGCTGCATGCGATGGGCGTCATAGAGCAAAAAGACCTTTCCCGAGGAGCCGAAAGGGGCTCGATGCACCTCCTCCATCCAATGGCGCAACCCTTCGATCGTATGAAGAGCGCTTTTTCCTTCGGGACGCTGCACATGCAAGTCCGGATGGGTTTCCGATGCGATCGACTCAAGGGGAGCCTGAAGCAAGCGCGCTGCCAGCGCGCGGGCAAACAAACTTTTTCCAATGCCATCAATTCCTGAAAATAAAAGAGCATGAGGAAGAGTTTTGGCGGCAAGCGCCGTTTCTAAATAAGATTTAACGAATGAATTGCCTAGAATCGACGTAAACACAAGATGCAGTGTAGGGTTCTTTTTCTGTTTTGCACAAGAAAAAAGAAACTTGCTTCCTATTCAGGGATTTTACACAATGGTCTCTTTCCCGTCTGCACACCGAGAATTTTTTTTATGAAAAAAACAAAATCTTCTTCTCAAGAAGGAGCCTTTTTCGGAACCGCCCTGCTCATTACGGGCTCTTGCATCGGAGCCGGAATGATCGGTCTTCCCGTCGTGAGCGCTT
>CAZZLR010000271.1:0-1649 GCA_964655045.1 uncultured bacterium
ACAGTCGCCTCTCCCAGCCCAAGCTTCCGAGCCAAAGCCTTGCGTGTCATCCTTGTTTGGGAAAGGCGCAATATTTCTTCCACGACTTCTTTCTTGAGTGGTTGCCTTCCCTTGTATTTCCCTTCCGCCTTTGCCTTCGCAATCCCTTCCCTCTGCCTTTCTAGCATGATTTCTCGCTCGAACTGCGCAATACCCCCAAGCAGTGTGAGCATCAGCTTTCCCGTCGGTGTTTGTGTGTCAATTCCCATGTTTAGGATCTTGAGAGACACTTTTTTCTTTTCCAATCGTGCGATAATTGCCAGAAGATCCGACACGCTCCTTGCCAATCTATCGATTTTTGTAACGACAAAAACATCCCCATCGCGGACGAATTCCAATGCGATTTCCAGTTGCTCTCTTCGTGCAATCGACGACACTTGTTCCTGGATTATCTTTTCACATCCAGCAGTCATCAGTTCCCTAACCTGCGATTCAATCCCTGCCACTTGCTCCGCAGTGCTTGTCCTCGCGTATCCCACAATCATTCTCTATCCCCTAAGTTTTAGACGTATCGAAGACATTCTATCTTAGAGGAAATAGGCATTTAAATGACAGTGTTTTTGCCATAACGTATGAGGTAGGGTCTTTTGATAGACTTGGATTCACAAAAACTTTTAAGCACCCTTTTGTGAGAGAGGAACTGGCTTTGAGATTGAAGGAGGAATTGACGAATATTCGGCAGAATTCCGCCCAAAGTCATGAAGTTAGAAATGACATCGCCACCACAGCCTCGGTATCACACGACACAATCCACCGCGTCGAAAAGATATTGCAATCCAGGAGTGAGGTGTTGGACAAGGCTCGCATGAATGCTCGCAGAACGCACAGAAAACCATTAGAATTCATTTTTAAAGCACGAAACCTATCTGAACTTGAATTCGTTGCGATAATCGATTTTATGGGTGTCTCTGTGTGTTTTTTGGAAGGTGATGTAGCTTGCAAGGCTGATAACCCAGAATCAGTTTTGTAAAAACTTTTTTGAATACGTAGTTAAAAATTAGGGACTTGCGATAAATTCTTTGGTTGTCGTATTGTTTTCACAACCCCTTTCATAAAGATAAGGGTTTTCGTGGAAAACTATTGGAAAATGGAGTTTTTATGATCGATATACAGCATTTTGATTCGAGCAGAGCAATATTGATGCACCTCATCAACAAAGAAAGTAAGCAGGGGTTTTCAATCTATGTGTTGAATAAAGAAGCGCTAGAAACGCAAAATCAACATTTAATCGTTAGAACCGATTCAGTTAGTAGATCAATTATTGAGACGGAATGCGAAAATTCTTCTTACTTTATTGTTGATCCAGAAAAGGAAGTTGCATGGAATGCTGAAATAAAAAACCGTGATAATGGTTTCTATGTGACATCAAGAAAGATAGATTCATCTAAGATTGAAGATCTTGGCGATCACTCTCAGGCTATGTTGTTGAACATACGATTTGATGGAGAGAAACACGATAATGCTTTGAGACAGGACTTTGCTAACTTCGTAAGAGATTTTGAGATTGAAAGAATAAATCGTCACTCAGAAAACGTGAACAACTCTAGAACCGGTGCTTTTGCAACCGTATGTTCTATTATTTCATATCCATTTGTCTGCATCGGAAATGT
>CAZZLR010000272.1:0-1649 GCA_964655045.1 uncultured bacterium
GCTCTCATCCCGCCCCTGAAGGGGCAGGTTTTCTCGCTCGTCCGCGTGATAAAAAACGGCGACAAAAAACCGAACTTGATTGAAACGCCCCAATCCCCTATACTCACAAGAGATTAACCACTAACCCCACAGGAAACCAACATGCCCAGCGTGAAAGTCCGTATTGGAGAGCCCATTGACAAAGCCCTCCGAGCCCTCAAGAAAAAACTAGACAAAGAAGGGATTATGAAGGCTGCAAAAGCACACCGTTTCTACGACAAACCTTCTTTAAAAAGCAGACTCAAGTCAAAAGCCGCTACGAAACGGACAAAAATCGCGGCGCGCCGAGGATACTAAAAAGTATTAGCAATTATACCTCGAATCTGCTAAGATCAAAGTCATGAAAAAAGATTACTATTCCACATTAGGCGTTTCCCGCGAAGCATCTCCCGAAGAGATCAAGAAAGCGTACCGAAAAAGAGCCCTCGAGTCGCACCCCGACCGCAACCCCGGCGACGCAAAGGCCGCCGAGCAGTTTAAACTCATCTCGGAAGCCTATGAGGTCTTAAGCGATGAGAATCGAAAGCGCATTTACGACCAATATGGTGAAGAAGGGTTGAAAGGCGCTGCGGGCATGGGCGGAGGAGCCGGAGGTTTCGGCGGCGGAGGATTTTCTTCCATGGAAGAAGCTCTACGCACGTTTATGGGAGCTTTTGGAAACAATGGCCGAGGGGGAGAATCGATTTTTGATTTTTTCGGAGGCGGAGGACAAGAGGGGGGCGATTCAGGCGCTCGCCAGGGGGCGAGTAAAAAAGCGACGCTCCGCATTTCGTTTGAAGAAGCAGCCAAGGGAACAGAAAAAGAACTCACGATCCTCAATCAAATGCTCTGCACGGCATGCCAGGGACTGGGGGCACGGACGAAAGCTGGAATCAAATCGTGCGGAACCTGCCATGGAAAAGGGCAAATCTATCAAAATCGTGGCTTCTTCAGCATGTCCAGCGTCTGTCCTCATTGCGGAGGCGCGGGACAAACGATTGTCGATCCCTGCAAAACCTGCCATGGTGCCGGTCGCGTCAAAGAAAAACAGACCATCAAAGTCCGTATTCCTGCGGGCGTGGACACGGGAATGCGACTCAAAATGTCCGGGTATGGAGATGCAGGGATTGCGGGGGGCCCTCCTGGAGATCTCTTTGTTCATATTGAAGTGGAGTCTCATAAAACATTTCAACGCGAGGGGGATGACGTCGCAGTGGAATTTCCGATTACTTTTCCTGAAGCGGCGCTGGGCTGCAAAAAAGAGGTGCCCACACCCTTGGGAGAATCGGTGCGCGTCACCATTCCGGAGGGAACTCAAGGGGGGAAAGTTCTGCGCGTGAGCGGCAAAGGGATGCCGAATGTCCACGGACAGGGACACGGCGATCTTTTGATTCGCGTCCTCGTAGAAACCCCGATCAAACTCTCGGAAAAACAAAAAACCCTTCTCCAGTCCTTCAAAGAGACTGAGACAGCCGATAACCATCCGAATACGCAAGGCTTCCTCAATAAAATAAAAGCCTTTTTCTCAGGGTGCTAATACCAAAAGAAACAAATACTGTCAGCTTTCACGCAGCTGAAATGTGAAAACCCAGGCCTTAAGGCCTGGGATTGTGTTGGTTTGGGAGGGGCTT
>CAZZLR010000273.1:0-1644 GCA_964655045.1 uncultured bacterium
TTATTTGCATACGCGCGGCGCCGACGTACTTGTTCGATGTATTGAACGGAAAGAGGGAGATCCTCCCATGGGAGCGCTTGTGGAGAGGAGGGGACGGTTGGAAATCATGGAATACACAGAGACCGCTTCTTCTTGTTTCTATCCATATTCTTATACGGGTATGATGGCTTGCACAATGGCTTTTATGGAAAAGATGGGAAATGTGGATCTTCCGATTCATTGGGTATGGAAACAATTCGGCTCCCGTTGGGCGTGGAAAGGGGAACGTTTCATTTTCGATGCGCTCCCTTACGCGGAACGGCCGGAGGCTCTTTGCTACCCCAAAGAGCAAGTGTACGCTCCCTTAAAAAGTCGCGAAGACCTGGCGCGCGTATTGCAGGCGGTGAGAGGGTGAAAAACATTGGTTATTTAGGAGCCGGCGCATGGGGCTTCGCTTTGGCAGTACTTTTGGCTAACAAGGGGCACCGGGTAACTATGTGGGCGCGTTCTGCTGCTTTAGCGGAGAAGCTGCAAAAAGAAAAAGTCCATCCGCATGTTGCAGGAGTGCGCGCTCCGGAGGCTTTGCGCGTGACTCATGATCTGCATGAAGCTCTCGATGGCGCAGAAGCGGTGATTGAAAGCGTAACGGCTTCGGGACTGCGCCCGACTTTGCGGCTGCTGCAAAAAATTCATGTTCCCTTTGTATTAACGTCTAAGGGGATCGAACAAGGGTCGGGGCTGCTGTTGCCTGAAGTGGCTGCTGAATTTATTTCCCCTTCTTTTGTGGGGATTTTAAGCGGGCCGAGTCTTGCAGACGAGGTGGCCCGCGATTTGCCTACTTCCGTTGTCTGTTCTGCATATGATCCATCGGTGATGCACCTGATTCATGAGTTGTTTGTCACGCCGACTTTTCGCATTTATCCGAACGGGGATATTGCAGGAGTCGCGTTTGGCGGAGCAATGAAAAATATTATTGCGATCGCTTGCGGGATTTCCGATGGACTGGGGAATGGGGATAATACAAAAGCTGCTTTGATGACGCGGGGTCTGCATGAGATGCGTAAACTATCGGCGTCTAAGCGTTGTTTTCCGGAAACTTTAAATGGCCTGTCGGGAATGGGAGATTTATCTGTGACATGTATGTCGACAAGCAGCAGGAATTATCGCTTCGGCCGGTTGGTGGCCGAGGGGTTTTCTCCTGAAGGAGCGCGTCAAAAAATTGGGATGGCCGTGGAAGGGATTTATACATGCGTGGCTGCGCGCGAGCTGGGGAAAAAGCATGGCATTCATATCCCGATTACGGAAGCGGCCTATTCTATTATTTATGAAGAGCTGGATCCGCGCGAGGCCGTACGCGCTTTATTAGGACGAGCTATCAAGGAGGAGCAGCTTTGATCTATGCGTATTCGAACAAATAAGACTCAGTTGATTGATTCTGAAAACGAAAAGAAAAGAAGTCCGCATTTGAATCAGCCTAATTCGAGCGTTTTCAAATTGAAAGCTCTGTTTCATCAGAATATCCATCCTCCGGTGCGGGAAACAACAACAAAGCAAAAGACGCATCTGCCGAAGTTGAAAAACGTTTCGAAGACCGAACCGTTAATTGAAAAGTATAAGAAAAAGGAGGATCGGAAATTTCCGGAAATGCAACGGGGAAGGCTTTAC
>CAZZLR010000274.1:0-1636 GCA_964655045.1 uncultured bacterium
AAGTCATAGCCTAAGAAAAACCCTTCGCTATTAAAAGAAATATTTGGAAGTTGGTTTTGCCCCTCTTGAGACGCGATGTCGCCAAACCCATAGATCCAAACACAGTTTTTATCCTGATGCGCGGCCAATTTTTCAAGGCTGCCACCTGGAACATATTCTCCTTTAGAAGGGTTTGTCTGCATTGTATCGTCTTTCACTAAAAAGACCTCTGGATCGAGAAAGCCTTTAGCAACAGAGGGACTCGCGACCCCTGAATGGCCCAAGGCATGCATAATCCTTTGCATCGACAGGCGACTCCCGATGGCCGTTGTCGCAGAATACATAAGGTTGTCCCCGACAAAGGTGCTCAATCCATTGCGCGCTGGCTGAATCGCATTAAGAGCCAGTTGCAGGTCTGCGGGAGACATGTTGAGTAAAGTTGTCAGAAGAGTTTGGTAGGAAAAATTGCCTTGCAGAGTGTTCAAATACGTCGCAAGGTTTTGTGCATTCCCACTTAGGGCTCCCGAATTGAGCAAACTAGGCGTTAAACTTAGCAGTACTGAATCGAATAGGTAGCTAAGAGAGGCCGTGAACGTCGTAAGTCCGTTGGGAGAGAACGCAACAGGGGTAACAAACCCTCCCCCCGTCACGCCAGTCGTAGCCGTTAAGATTGTGAAGGACGTATTCGGTGTCGGACTAGAATCGACGGTCAACAGCAATACAGCGCCTCCGTTAATCGTAGCGCTCCCCGTTACCGCAACAAGAGATGTTTGAGATCCGCCCAATTCAATGTTTGTGGTGCTCCCTGAGTCTAATACTAAAGGGCCCATAATCTGCATAGTTCCAATAGAGGCTCCAGGCGTGAGACTTCCCCCGCTATTGATCGTAACCGTGCTCGCTACAATAGTTCCGTTACCGCTAAGGGTGGCTCCCGAGTTCACCGTGACTGGCTGGCTGCCAGAACCAATTTGCCCTGGGCTTACAACCTTTAATGTCCCGCTATCGACTGTTGTAGAACCCGTATAATTGTTTGCCCCTGTCAGAACCAGAGTGCCTGTCCCAGATTTTATCAAAGAGCCAGTCCCTCCCGAATTGCTACTAATCAATGAGCCTATCGTGGAAGTAAAAAGACCAGAATCAATGGTAGTCATCGCATTGAGCCCTATGGGATTGAGAAAAAGAGGTAGGTTAAAGTTAGAAATTGGCGCAATCAATTGGAGCGTGCACCCAGAGCTCGCAAAGGTTACATCCCCTGTCCCAAGACTCGAAGCAGAATTAATCGCAACGGTACCTCCGTTAATACTAGTACCTTGGGTAAATGTGTTGGGTCCGGTGAGGGTCAAGGTACCAGCGCCAATTTTCTTAAGAAAACCATTCCCGCTAATCACACCTGCGTACGCTGCAGTAGGCGATGTATTGTCTTGACCCACCGTCAATGTAGCTCCAGCACTTAACGCTACATTGCCGCCAGAGCCTCCCCCGCCTACCAAAGACCCAATGATTTGCGAAGTCGCACAGGATAGACCCGCGCTACCATTATTACTAAAAATATAAGAAGAGTTTGGAGATAATGCATTCATTGCACCTGGTTGTATAAGACCTTCAATAACCGTCGTTGCCCCTCCATAAGTATTCATGTTGCCACCGGGAATATATG
>CAZZLR010000275.1:0-1633 GCA_964655045.1 uncultured bacterium
CTGTTCCTACTACTTCAATTACGGTGCCGGCAGCAGCACCCGATGTTGGAAGGCTTAGCGTTGTTGCAGATCCGTTCGTTGTGTAGTATCCATTCGATGCTGACATTGCTTGTGATGTGCCTGAAACAGTGTTCCAGGTGATTGAAGCAGTGGTTGTAAGGGGGGGGGGCGCAAAGATGTATTCGGTAATGACACAAACTCCTGCAGTTCCTGCTCCTCCAGCCGATGAGCTGGTTCCGTTGCCTGCTGCGCATGCTCCGCCGCCTCCAGCTCCAAAGTTTGATCCAGCGAAACCAGCTCCACTACCACCTGTTTTTCCTCTCCCACCGCCGCCATAGACTGAGCTTCCTCCATTTCCGCCCGCAACTCCTCCCGCAGTCGTTCCCATCATCAATGCCGATCCACCTGGGGTGCCGCTGCATAGAAATGTTCCTGTCGTGCCGATTCCAGCGGCTGCTCCTTGAACCGAGTTTGGGGTAGTCGGCTGGGGCCCTATTCCAGCTCCTCCGGTGCCGCCGGAAGCAATTACAAGAGCGCCAAATGAAGTATTCCCGCCATTTCCCCCGCTAGTCGGAGTGCTTGCTCCAGCAGTTCCTGCCGATCCAATGGTCACTGTTTGACTAGCTCCGATAGCCGATGCAGAGAGAACGGAGCGAGCATAGCCTCCACCTCCTCCACCAGGGGCAGCAGAAGCATTTCCCGCTGTTCCGCTCGATCCACCGCCGCCACCTCCGCCACCAACACATTCAACAATCGCATATTGCAGATTGGCAGAGGGCGTATAAGTATAAGGACTCATGCCCGATGTGACTGTAATGATGTTAGATGTAGGAGTGTTGCCGGCAAGAGAAGGAATTGTGGAAGAGGGAAGTTGAGTGACTGAAAGGTTATTTGATCGCCATAAGTAAGTTCCACCGCTTCCTGGGGAAGTATAACGAATGTCAATGGTATCCGTAGATGTAAAACTTCCAAGATAGTTAAGAGTCAAGTTGCATGTAGGAACAGATGCGCTATTAATAAAAGGAACGCAGTTAGCAAGTACAGTTGTTCCATTTTTTACAAGTTGAGCCGTAACGTCTACAGCTGCACCACTCGTTGTTTGAATTAAGTCATCAAAGGAAATTAGATAGGTTCCTGCTTGCGAAAACTGAAGAGTTTTTCCCGAACCTGTAACAGTAAATCCAGTTAAACTATTTTGGGTTAAACTGCTCAAGTCTAATCTAGAGCCTGAGTTTCCTATTGTGGTGTAGTTGGCCACGCTTTGGTTCACAACTGTTGTGCCAGGTGTATAGGAAGCGCTGCCAGATCGATTAAAGCTAGCAATAGCAAGAGTAACCCCCGCTGCATAATTCGCTGCCTGCGAATACCAAGCCGTTCCATCGCTATAGAAACTTGCCGATCCGTAATTTGTGGCAATGAGAACCCCTGTCCCCCCATCAATGAACCCGCCTGCGGGAGTCACAGTTATGTTTGCTGTGGCAGCAGTTCCGGCTACATCTTTGACTGTGTATACCTTCCCAACGGTGCTAGTTGCTCCGCTCGTAGAAGGAGCCGGAAGCGTAACTTGCCTTGCAGCAGCGTTGCTCATGGCAATGATCGTATCGCTGAGTAAAGCTACATAAGTTGTCCCCGA
>CAZZLR010000276.1:0-1628 GCA_964655045.1 uncultured bacterium
CGAATTCCTAAAATTTAATTCGTAGTTTGGATATGATGACTTATCTGCATCCAACCCTTCAATTCCATGCTTCTCTTTCTTCTCTCCGAATATTCTCACTAGACCGAATGCATTTTCACCCTTTATTAAATCCATGAGAAATACTCTGGGAACATCTGTATAAAAAGTCTCGATGACAATAGCAGCGTGTCCATAGTAATTAGAAACATCGCGGCTATCCACATCTTGGCCTCCAGTTGATACTAAAGTCACTGCCCAGCGATCATGAGTAAGGCATTTTTCTCTATCGAGTCGACTCACGGGGTTTCCTATATCTGTAGACTCTATCGGATATCCTCCCAAAGATGCCAGAGCCAAAGGTCTGATGTTACGCTCCAAGAAACATGCAACTCGAGAGTTGAAATCTGAAATCGTATGATTCCAGGTACACAGAGTTCTGTATTTCGTCCGTCTCAAGCGAGAAAAATATTCCAAAAACAAGTCTTTCCGACCTTCTTCTCGCAATGTACAAATATAATCTCCCGACTCATCCTGCCAAGAGCAGATTGGAATCGACTTATCGTTGACAATGGAATTACACTTTTCTCGTTTCACAAAAATAGCAAGCCGGTTCCTCAAGCCATCAAACTGCTTTTGAGGCACATCGATCACTACGGTCATTCGCTTACGAGAAACAGAAATCGTTTTGTCCAGAGCATCACATGTCATGAGCCTGACCTCTTGTCCGAATCCATGATCCGGTTCAGAAGAATCCGGCTCTATATATTCCCTCGCCTGGGGACGACCCTCATAGTTCTCATAGAACTCTACAATGCGATGTTCTGCAACCAACCATCTTATCTCCACCCGCTGCGGAACCTTTATAGAAATAGTGCAATCTACCTTCGTGTATAATAAAATAGGGCGCGATCCCATGAGAGAGGCTACCCGATTTTCCACTGGAAGTGAATCGAACTCTTGCGTCAACATAAAAGGCGCCTGTAATATCACCTCTCCTTGAAAGGCGGCTTGAATGATCAGTTTTTCAGACACAACAAGCAAATGCACCTTGATCACCGTATTCGTATCTGGATCTACACCTTTCCGCTTCAGGTGAGGCGGTATCCAGTTTTTAGGAAAAGTAGTGGATGGAATGTTCCAAGAGCGAACGAAGCGCGCTCCCAGATAAAACGCTAGGGTCTCTGAGGAACACCACGAATGTTTGCCTTTTTCTCCTACACATGTTGCACTATCGATTGCATCCCTGCTATGCAAAGGAGGTTGCAGGCGCACATCTTCCAGTTGGTTCACAAGGATTACATGCAGAGATCTTCCTGCGAGCTTTCTCGACTTCCCTCATAAAATGGAATCGAGTCCTGATGATACAGGAGAGTATCCTTTTGACGCGAAATATAGGTCGCATAGGAGAGTTTCTTCAAGAAATCCTTTTTTTCCTCTTGATCCTGTAGAGAAAATGTTTGCCAAGATGGATTTGATAAGTTCGTTGTGAGAAACATGAAAAAATTCCTATATAATTAATTGCTCATATGAATATGGCGTATTGCATGCTAGTTTCCCAAGGAAACTGTCCGATTCCATGAATCGCTACAATATTTAACACTTAAATCTATACGTTCTCTGCAGAGATC
>CAZZLR010000277.1:0-1588 GCA_964655045.1 uncultured bacterium
GATATGATTCGAAAAATTTTACTGATTATCAAGTCTTTTTAATGAAAAGCCCCTGTTCTTCGGGTGCAGGGAACCCTAATTATTTATTATAGCGCACAATTAACAATTCCAATAGTGTGATGCATGACTAATCAAAACTCAATCAATGCCCCTACCTCTAGTTCAGGCTGGACTAACTTTACGATGGTCATTACTGTGCAAACGCATCTCAAGACCCGCTCACGATGCATTTGCAAAACCATTACTGGACGAGAACGCCAATTTCTAATGTATCAGATTGAACCACATAGGATCCGCTTGGAGGATCCCATGGAGTCCCCCCATCCCATACACAAACATTGGTGACAAGGTTTGTCGCAGAATCTACAACCGCATATCTATTGGGCATATCCACTCCACATTTCTTTTCAGAAGGTCATGTTATATTTTTTTATGTTAAGTATCAATAAATATCTTAGCAAGATTTTTTAAAGAAGCTAGGATATATATTCAGTGATGATGACAAGTCCGGAGGATCCCACGCCTCCGTCAACAGCTCCCTGCGGGCTGGCAGCAGCTGCATTCGAGGCTCCTCCGCCTCCCCCTCCATAGTCAGAGCCAATAAATCCGACCGTATTAGGACCGCGACTTTCCGCAGATCCTGGAGAGTAATGAGACCCTCCTCCATAGCCGCCAATATTTACATAATTCACACCAGCAGTCAGAAATGTTTGAATCCCAACACCTCCGGACTCCCCGGGGATTCTCAAATCTCCTGCTGTAGCGACTCCGCCGGCTCCAAAATTCACGGTAGTGAAATTCGCAGAAGCGGCTCCTGTCACAGCTCCTAAACCCCCATTGGCAACCACAAGTGTCCCAAACGAAGAAATCCCTCCGGCAGCGCCATTTGTCATCGTTGCTCCACTGCCGGCTGTTCCTTGCGCGCCAATCGTCACTGCTTGCGAAGCGCCAACCACTGCTGCGCTTAGCATAGAACAAGCGTATGCGCCACCGCCTCCGCCACCGCCGACGGATTGCTGTCCGGCATTCACAGCTTCTGCACCGCCCCCGCCTCCGCCTGCGCCAACAACCTCTACAAAAGCATAGAGCATCCCGGAAGTAGGCGTGTAAGTACCGTTAGATGTAAAAATCTGTTGATTCATCTGGATGCTATTTGCCCAAGACAAAGACCCGGAACCATTTGTTTGTAAAAATTGATTCGGGTTTCCGTCGGAAATAGCGCCGATTTGATTCGTTCCTGAAGAAGTAAGAACAACTTGAGCACTCGTCACCGGAGTATTAGCTACCCCGGCAATATAGCATGCATCAATCGTACCGGGATCTCCTAGGCGCATGGTATTAGACTCTCCAGTTGTCCCTAACACCCCATAGCCAATACAAATATTATTCGTCTCTGTTGTCGTATAATTATTCCCGGCCTGATATCCAACAGCAGTACACTGAGCAGCTCCGGTATTGCTTATCGAGTCATATCCAATAGATGTATTAAACGGAGCTGCTCCCTGTACATTAATTGAATTTCCTGCCATAGATTTGAAGTGGACCCCAAAAACTGGACAGGTTAGTTAGTTTGCTTCATGCTACCTAA
>CAZZLR010000278.1:0-1586 GCA_964655045.1 uncultured bacterium
TCGACAGCTTTCACGCAGCTGAAATAGGACATTATTTGTTTCTTTTGGTATAAGACCGGTTTTTGCAAAGAACACTTGTCTGATTAATCTTTTTTTCGTATCACTGACCTCTTAAGAGGTCGGTGATGCATTGGATTTTTTTTTCTCCCATCTTGTTGTTCGCAACTATTTCTCAGGATATTAATATAGGGCTCTATTCGCTGCAGCAGATTCGAACGCTTGTTCCGGAGAGGCTCTCAGAAGAAATATTTTCGATTAAAGTCGATCACGAAGCATTCGCCAAAGCTTTTGCACAAGAGAAGGAACACAGCGCAAAGCAATCGAATATTGCTTCTCTGCGCACCTTAGGCGCATCCCATTATTACTATGCGCGCATGGTCTTTTCCGGAGAACCGATACGGATTCTCGACGCATACCAAGAATTTGAATATGGTCCTTATTGGCTGTATCCGACGGCCTTACATCGATTATATGTTATGGAGCCTAAGTAATGAATGTATCGAAGAGCCTTTTTTACTGCTGCACTCTGCTGCTTCCGCTGACCGGCTTTGCGGAAACTTTTTCCGTAGAGGGAAGTATTTTTGCCGAACATCCCTCTTTTAACGAAGATACAGTTCTTGAAACATTGCAAGGAATTTTGATTTTGGGAGATTGGAGCCTCGTACGCAAGACGCCTCGTGAGAAATTTTGCGGAGTCGAGGCGCAAGGCCTGGTTCTTTTGACAGAGCATCCGGGGTTTTTGAACACGTTGCGCGCCCGTTATGTGGGGCGCCCTTTAACAAAAGAGGCGATATACAGGCTGCAGGCGGATATCGGCGCCTTCTATCGTGAAAAAGGGCAACCTTTTGCCATTGTCGACATTCCGCGCCAAGATCCATCCCAACATATTTTGCAAGTCGTTGTGAAGGAAGCAAACCTTGGAAAGGTTGTTGTCAACGGAAACCGCTTTGTCAAAGGAGAAACTCTGCGTGAATTCATTCGGGCAAAACCCGGTTCTCCGATTGACGCCGTACAACTCGTGCAGGATTTGACTCGCATGAATCAAAATCCGTTTCGGCGTACCGATGCCGTTTTTCGCCCCGGAGACAAACCAGGCACGGCTGATTTAGAACTGGCCACCATCGATCGATGGCCCTACCGGTTTTATACCGGCGCAGATAATACAGGGACGATTGCAACAGAAAGAGATCGATTCTTTTTTGGTGTGAATCTAGGGAAAACCATCGTTTCCGACGCGGAAATTTCTTATCAATTCACCTGTTCTCCCAATTGGAATCGATTTATTGCGCAAACAGCCCTCTGTAGAATTCCTTTTCCCGCACGTCAAACGTTTCTTTTTTTCGGAGGCTACTCTCAGGTGCAGCCTGAGCTTGCCGATGGTTTGAGCGAATTGTCTACAAGCTGGCAGGTCAATGGACGCTATCGTTTCCCTCTTGTGACAAATACAAGTTTCTTACAGGAATTCATTTTAGGTTTTGATTTTAAAGAAGTGATTGCCCGTTTGAAAGAACATACGACGGTTGTTTTTCACAATCTTGTCGACATCGCCCAATTCATGGCAGGCTATGATTTAGGCCATCGATCGG
>CAZZLR010000279.1:0-1572 GCA_964655045.1 uncultured bacterium
GATCCGGATACTGTTTACGGGTGCGCAGCCGGAATGCGCAGGCGGCGATCACGATTCCGGCAACGGCTCCATGGCTAGCCAAGCCTCCATTCCTAAAACGGAAAAATTCTAAAGGATCGGCGAGATACTGGGAGGGTTGTTCATAAAAAAGGAAGTGGCCCAGGCGAGCTCCAAGCAGCGTTCCGACGACGATATACAGGGTCAAACGATCCGCGATCGTCCGCGCGTCCTTCTGCGCCGTGCCTGCGTCTGCCTTTTGGAACAATCGGAGATAGCGGGAAATGATCTGTATAAATAAAATGAGGGCAATCCAGAATCCGAAAGCGAACAGCGCTCCATACCACAGAATCGGAAAATGAAAAAAGGGAAGAAAGAAAATTTCCCGCGGAGGATCCCAATAAATCATGAAACGGTCCTATGCTTAAAATCAAAATCATCTCTGTAGGGAAAATCAAAGAATCTTGGCTGCAAGAAGCGATCGAAGAATATGAAAAAAGAATGTCCCGATGTCTCTGCATAGAATGGATCGTGGCCGAAGAAGAGCATCTCTTGGCTACCGCCATCAAGCATAAAGAACGCCTGATCGCATTGGATCTTTCGGGGGAAGCCTTGAGCAGTGAAGCATTTTCTAAAAAATGGCTGCGGTTTGGACAAAACAGCGCATTTCTCATTGGAGGCCCTCTTGGATTGTCCCCGGCCATTTTGCAGCAGGCAAAATGGCTCTGGAGTCTTTCTCCCCTCACATTCACAAATCAAATCGTGCGGCTGCTTCTCGTCGAGCAGATCTATCGCGCCCTTGAAATTGAAAAAGGGAGTCCCTATCATAAATAATCCCATTTAACAAGGGGACGATCCGGATCGGTTCCGCCAAGCTTGGATAAAGTACAAAAAAGCGCCCAAAATCAAAGCAGAGCCGATGGTAATGTCAATGCATCCTCTTGCTTCATATGAAAGGGGTGCAAAGCGCAATAAAAAGCCCAATCCCATCATCGCCCCAATCAAAAGCCAATAGCTTTTCGTGTAAACTGCTCCGAAACGAATCGGCGCGGGAAGCGCAGCGATGCGCCCCGATACTCTCTTCACTGTTTTGGCCAAGACAAAACGCCCTTTGCAAAGTCCAAGAACCAAAGCCACTAGCCCTGCAGAACCTGCCCAGGCGGCGCTTGAGGCTGCCATCAAAGAGAGTCCTTTGATAAACAGCAACGCTCCAATGCAAAGCCAAATGCAGCCCGAAGTAAAAATCCAAAAACGAGATCCCACCATTTCTCCTTTGGGCGTTCCCTAAACGAAAGGATCTCTATCCTTAAGAAACCTGAAGGGTTCCTTAGGGACAGACAATAGAGACCTGCGCCCGCAGCAAATCATATCCTACCAACCGCAAGAAATAAAGTCATATTCTGAGCCGCTCCCAAGAAGCGAAAAAAAACGGAAACTGCCTCGACAAAAATAAGCAGGACTACTACAATACGCTCTCAGCCGCCTCGTAGCTCTTGAAGAGCCTTTCGAGATCCTGTTAATCCCAAGGAGGAAGCCTGTATGAATATTACTTTGAATTTCACAAGAACGCTCATC
>CAZZLR010000280.1:0-1565 GCA_964655045.1 uncultured bacterium
ACTGCACCGCCCACGGAGGTGCCGGCGGCGCTCACCCCGCGACCTCTTCTGGCGGCGGCGGCGGCGGCATGGGCGGCGCTGGAGGCTCTGGAGGGACGATCAATACTGGCTTTGGGGGTAGTGGCGGTGGCGGAGGTCTCTTTGGGGCTGGGGGCTTAGGAGGAAACGGGATTCCAACGCAAAACGGGGGTGGCGGTGGCGGGGGCGGACTTCTTGGAGCTGGAGGCGCTGGTGAAGACGGCGCAGGATCCCAGGATGGCGGCGGCGGCGGCGGCGGCGGTATTACAATGGATGGCACCGGAGGCACTGCGGGCGGGAGCGGAGGAAGCAGCGTTTTAGGCGCCCTGGTTCTAGGCGGCGGAGGCGGAGGGGCTGGTTCCAGCGGCGGCGGCATGGGAGGCGGCATGGGAGGGCTGCCGATGGCCAACTCTGGGGGTGGCGGGGGATCTGCAGGGCATCCAGGAACGTCTGCAAGCTCAAGCGGCGGCGGCGCAGGAAATCTTGGCGGCGGCGGCGGAGGCGGGTCCGGGCTCGGTGGCGGCGTGGGTGGCATTGGGGGCGGGGGTGGCGGTGCCGTGGATGGAACTATTGGGGAAGTCACCCACGCTGGGGGGGGCGGATGGGGCGGGGGCGGCGGCGGTTTGGCTGTTTCTGGATCAGGAGCCTCTGGGTCTGCAGGAGCTGGTGGTAGTGGCGGCGGCGGCGGCGGCGCGGGAGGACTAGCTACGGCTGGAGGCGGAGGGTTGGGCGGCGGCGGCGGGGGTGGCAATATGACACTGAACGGTGGCACGGGTGGTTTAGGCGGCGGTTCTGGTGGTGCTGGAACTGCACAGGTAAATGGATTCGCAGGAGGGGGTAACGGCGGTGGAATGAATGGCGGCGGGGGCGGCGGCATGGGAGCAGGCGCTGCAGTTTTTGCCGCAGGTCCTGTTGAATTGCGCAATGTGACTACAGTAGGCAGCTCGGTTACGGCGGGAGCGGGCGGTGCGATGGCTGGCAGTGGTGCCGCCGTAGCATCTGATATCTTTCTTGTAAGCACGGGCGGGTTAGTCTTAAACCCAATATTCGCTACACAGACGAGTACTTTTTCTGGAACGATAGGCGATGACAGCGTGAATACTCTCCCTACTGGCCAAACCTATGGCCAGGGGATGGGGGTGGGCGCAACCGTTACGAAAAACGGGCTTGGGACAACAATGCTCTCTGGAACCAATACATTTTCTGGAGGCACTACCATCAACGCAGGGGTTCTGCAAATTGCCTCCGATGGGGCTTTGGGAAAAAACACAGCCTCCTTGACCTTTAGCGGCAACTCCACTTTGGCTGTTACTAGTAGTACGACCTCGAGTCGTCCGATCGTCATTAGTTCTGGAGTGATAGCGACTCTCAATGTACCTTCTAGTTCTACTTTTACTTCTTCGGGAGCCATGACAGGGCTTGGCGCTCTTACGCTCTCTGGGGGGGGCACATTTATTCCCAGTGGCAACATGAATACTTATGGAGGGGCAACCACGGTTATTGAAGGTCTTATACAACCAGGTGCAATGAATGCATTATCTCCAAAC
>CAZZLR010000281.1:0-1554 GCA_964655045.1 uncultured bacterium
GCTGTTATGATGAAAACATCTAGACAGTATTACCTAGCAATAAAGAAATATATTGAATATTTATGTTTTCAGGATTTTAAAGACTATGAACGAGCGTTTAACCCGTGTGTTAAAATATTAGATAAGCTGGATCCTTTAGGAAATAAAAACGAAGGAAATATCTTTGATCGATGTTGCCGTTTGAAGGAAAAATTACCTAACCACCCAGAGTCTCGTATTGCTGAAAAAATTATTGATAGGGTACAACGACTGAGAGAACCCTGTAAGAAGCCAAAAGACGGGGTGGAATGCATTAAAAAAGAACGGGCGGAATGCATTAAAAAAGAACGGGCGGAATGGAAGAAATCTGTTCGTTTCTATCAAGAGAAGTTTAAAGAGCTTCCTAAATTGGATGTTCCAATTATTTCCGATTTACTTCCTTTTGAAAGTTTGGTTGCTGTACATCAATGGAGATGTTCTTATTATATGCATCCCACCCTTTCTATTGATTGGAAAATTGAATTCTCCGTGTCTTGTAGACCGCTTGATCCGTTTGATGATGCCCGGGAAACGCTTGATCCGTTTCTGGAAAGGTGCTTGTTTAATTCCTTTTGAAAGTATGGTTGCTATACATCAATGGAGATGTTCTTATTATATGTATCCCACACTTTCTAGTGATTGGAAAATTGACTTCTCCGTGTCTTGTAGACCGCTTGATCCGTTTGATGATGCCTGGGAACCGCTTGATCCGTTTCGGGAAAGGTGCTGGGGTGTCAAAAATCTGCCTAAAGCGGCAGATTCTTGATCAAAAAAATGAGCCCACCCTTCTTCCAAAAAAAATTTATGCCATAATTCTTTGCTCCATTTAGAGAGAGTGATTATGACGAAAACACCCAAAGAATTTAAAAAACTTCCTGTCCGATCGACGTTGCGGTTTGGCACCTCGATGTCGACTCATCGCATCCTGGGGCTGGAGAAGGTCCCAAGGGTTTGGCTGTTCGCCAATTAAAGCGGTACGCGAGTTGGGTTCAAAACGTCGTGAGACAGTTTGGTCCCTATCTGTTGTGGGCGTAGGAATCTTGAGAAGAGCTGCTTCTAGTACGAGAGGACCGAAGTGGACGAACCAATGGTGTTCCGGTTGTACTGCCAAGTGCATAGCCGGGTAGCTATGTTCGGAAAGGATAAGCGTTGAAAGCATCTAAACGCCAAGCCTCCCTCAAGATAAGAATTCCCAATGAGACCCCATGAAGATTACATGGTAGATAGGTTGGGTGTGTAAGCGCAGTGATGCGTTGAGCTAACCAATACTAATCGGTCCAACGACTTGACATTTTTTTTCAAAGCTTTCTTCAAGAGCCGATTCAAGGCAAATGATTTGGTATTGATTGATGAACTAGAGCCTGTAATTCAAGATGTTTTCGCCCAAAGTTTTGAGCGGAAACATTCTCATTTTTCCGGTGGCCATAGAGAGGGGGACACACCTGATCCCTTCCCGAACTCAGAAGTTAAGCCCCTCGTCGCCAATGGTACTATACTCAAGAGTATGGGAGAGTAGGTAGCTGCCGGATTTTTTTT
>CAZZLR010000282.1:0-1535 GCA_964655045.1 uncultured bacterium
AAAAAGCTTTCTTTCTCAAAAAAGTGCGTCTTTTTAGCGATTTAGATCTGGAATTGCTTTTGGCCATTGCAGAGAAGTTGCACGAAGATGATTATGATGCCGGGGAAAAAATATTTCATCCGGGGCAAGTGGCCAACCGCATTTATCTCATTGAACATGGAACTGTGGAAATCTGCGATGAGAAAATGAAGCCTTTATACACAATTGGCGCAGGAGACTATTTCGGCGACGAGTCTCTTTTCAACGAGCAGCCGAGATCGTATGGGGTATTGGCTAAAACCGATGCTTTATTTTTAACGCTGTCTCGCAGCCATCTCCTTTTTGTGATTTCAGAGTGTCCCTCGGTGGCTGTTGCTCTCCTGCACGCCTACGCGCAGCAGCTCCCATGCCGCCATAGATTCAAGGAGCCCCCTCAGGAAATCCAGTCAAAGAAAGAAGAAGCAGGGACCCTTTACGGGGAGGACTTTTTTCCTTGAAAATACGAACGCGTCTGCTCCTTTTTTTACTGCCCCCCCTGATTTTCGGCATTGCCTTGATCGCGGGACTTTTCATCGTCCATCTATTGGGCTATAGCGCGCAAGAGCTATCTCCTGCGCTGATCGAGGAAAAGTTCCGTGCCGGAATCTTTGTTCTACTGGCCGGATCGGGAGTCGCCATATTCACCATGGTCTGTGTCCTGTATTGGGTTGCCAATAAGATTTCGAAACCGGTGCAGAAATTAAATAATTCCGCTCTTGCGATCGCAGCAGGTCAATACGGGGGCTTCATTGAAGCGCAAGGACCCAAAGAAATCGCCGAGCTGGCCAACACGCTGAATACTATGAGCGAGTGTTTGCAGGAAAACATCAACCGCCTCCAGGAAAATTCCAAACAAAGAGCGCGCATGTATGGGGAGTATGAATGTTCTATTTTGCTCCAGCATTTAATGCTGCAAAAAAATATTGATCAATGCAGATCCGATGCGATCGCCGTAAAGCCGATCACGGCTTTTTCCGAGACGCCGACGGGGCTGCTTCTCGATTTTCCTAAAAGCGATAACAGCCGCTATATTCAAATCCACATGGCTGAGGCAGATGAAATGGGGTTAGAAGGAATGTATCAACTTCTCACTCGCTATAGGTATGCTAAAGAAAGCGCCACGCGTACCTTTTTAGTGCTCGACCGTTCCCAATCCGTGCTGCGATGGGAAGGACCGCAGACTCCTTTAATCTGGTCATTAAGAAACATGGATTGGCTTACAGGGGAAGAAAAAACTCTTAGCGTGGAGCCCGGAGATTTCTTTTTCTTATTTAATGAAGGATTTTCTGCATTCTACCGCCATCCAAAAAAAATCGCCGACTTTTTAGCGCGCGTCCTCAAAATCTTTGCTCAAGAAGGCTTAGAAACCACGGCCGCTATGCTGCAAAAAGAGATTGGATTTTCTTTAAGGAGAAAGGATCTGGATGCAGATTTGCATCTTCTGTGCTTCCAGATCCTCTCGGGGTGAAAACCCAGGCCTTAAGGCCTGGGATTGTGTTGGTTTGGGAGGGGCTTCG
>CAZZLR010000283.1:0-1519 GCA_964655045.1 uncultured bacterium
CCGTCGGTATTCTTTCAGAGCCAGATCATAGAGCTTATGGTTTAAAAAGGCATTGGGGACGGCGAGGCAGTTGACTGTGAGGTTATGGCTTCCGTCATAGAAAAACCATTGGCGGAGGGAAAATTTTTCATCTTTATGCAAAAAACCCGCATGGCTTCCGGTTAGGGGAAGGCGGCTGAGAAAATGAATGAGGAGATTTCCATTGAGAAATATTTTGAGCGAATCTTCTATCTTTTCGATGCGGATTTTGTGCCATGTATGGGGAGGGAGGAAAAAATGGGTGGCTTCCATGGCCTGCACCTTGTTGCGGAACAGCTTGCAGGAGGAAGGATGAATCCAGAGGCAATATCCTTCTTCCAGGCTTTTTCGAGCATCTGTTTCGGGAATGCTCAATAAGAACCCGATCCCTTGGCTATCAGGGGATAGAGAGAATTCCGCTTCCATCATGAGATTTTCTGCGAAGGGGCGTTGTGAGATGGCAAGCGCAGCCCAATCGGTGATGTTGAGGGAGCGGGTGATGGCGATATGTTTGGCTAGGAGAATGTGTTCTTGAAACTTCCAATGTTCTTTTTTTTTCAAGTCCAGGGCGCCCAAATAGATCCACTCGGGGCGTCCTTCGCTGTAATTCTTGATGTCGGCGATCAGTTCTTCGGTATGGGCGTATCGTTCGGAGGGTTTTTGGTGCAAGCATTTTTTGCAGATGGAAGCCAGCTGGCGGGGAATATCGCGATAGGGGGACATTTCGCTTGGATCGATGAGTTCTTCTTGGCAGCGTTTTTTGCGGAAGGAGGCGGGCGTTTTTCTTTGAAAGGGGAGCTGCAGAGTGAGGAGTTGATAGAGGACGACTCCTAAGGCGTAGAGGTCAATTTGTACGGAGGGGGGAAGAGTTTCCGTCAGATATTCGGGGGGCATATAGGCGAGGGTTCCCGTGATTTTTCCCGGGCAGGTGAGGTTGGTGTGGATGGAGAGCGTTTGCGCATCGAGATCCGAGGAGGGTTTTTGAATGTGATCGAGGAATTCGGCAATGCCCCAATCAAAAATCATCACTTCTCCATATTTTCCGATGAGGATGTTTTCCGGTTTGAGGTCTCTGTGCAAGATTCCTTTTGAGTGGGTATAGGCGACAGCTTCGCAAACTTGTAGAAAGATGCGCATCAGGGAGGGGATCGATCGTCCGATCGGATGGATGGGTTCTCCTGTTTTCTCTTGTTCACGGGTTTTGCGGAGGATTTGACGCAAGGTTTCCCCGTCGATGAAGGGCATAGTGTAGTAGGTTTCTTCGCTATTTTTTTCTATGGAGAGGATGGGGATGATGGAGGGGTGGGCGAGGGTGCCGGCCACTTCGGCCTCTCTCAAAAAACGCTGCTGCAGCGTTTTATTTTTTTTGAGATCGGGGCGGATTCGTTTAAGGGCGATATTGCGACGGCAGGAAATGTCTTGAGCAAGAAAAACTTCGCCCATGCCGCCTCGGCCGAGGCTTTTGAGGATCGTATAAGGGCCGATGGAGGCGGGAAAGGGT
>CAZZLR010000284.1:0-1512 GCA_964655045.1 uncultured bacterium
CCAACGAGTTCAAGAACAACGTGTTCAGCGTTGCGGCGAACTTCCGCTACTGAGCGGTGCTTGCTTGCCGATCCGGTTCTCGCCTTAGCATTTTTCTGCGGAAGAAGACCGCGCGTCTTCTTCCGCTTTTTTTATATAATTAACTTTTTAAAGTTATGTTTTATGTTTCAGAAATTGAATACAATCGATATGATATGAAGCCATATGGACGAAAAGACGCAAAAAAACCCGTCGATGGGCAAAGTCCTATTTTGGAGCGCGGCTCTGAACGAGCCCCTATTTACTCTCTACGGCATCATCGCGATCATCCTGCGCAAAGATCTCGGTGCAAGCCTCTGGCTCATTGCCTTGATGACGTGCTTGAAACCCGCCGCCTCTCTCTTCTCCTTCTACTGGAGCGCAGGACTCTGCCGCAGCGGCCGCATTAAATCCAATGTCCTTTGGGCCGGCTTCCTCATGCGCGCACCCTTTCTCCTTTGCCCCTGGCTCGACTCCGCGGGCTTCTTGGTCTTTGCCATCTTGAACTATACATTCTTCTATCGCGCCGTGATCCCCGGATGGATGGAAATCATCAAACGCAACGTCGATCAAAAAAAGAGGGGACGCCTCTTTTCCTTAACCTCCGCTTTCGGTTACGTAGAAGGACTCCTATTGGCAATCGGCTTCGGCCGCCTGCTCGATTTCGATCCGAGCCTCTGGAAAATGCTCTCCTTCGGCTCGGCGCTCGTCGGTATGGGCACTCTTCTCATTCAATTCAGACTCGTCGTTGAAGAACAATCGCCGCCAAAAGAAAATCTCCCCTGGAAAGAAATCGTCGTCCGCCCCTGGAAAGATAGCTGGCGCCTCATGCGCGACCGCCCCGATTTTGCCCGTTACCTCTGGCTCTTCATGCTCTCCGGATTCGGCCTCATGCTCATCTACCCCGCCTTGCCCCTCTTTGCCGTAGATCGATTGGGAGTCTCCTACACCATGGCCTTCGCAGGTATCTCCGTCGCCAAAGGACTCGGATTCGCCCTCTCATCGCCCCTCTGGGCGCGCGGTATGGAACGGATCAACCTCTTTAAACTCGCCGGCCTCGTGTCTCTCTGTTTTGCCCTTTTCCCCCTGCTCATGGCCTCATCGGTCCAATGGATCGGAGGATTTTATTTCGCCTACTTCTGGTACGGCATCGCACAAGGAGGCAGCCACCTCATCTGGCATATGTCAGGCCCTATCTTCGCACGACGCGAAGAAAGCTCCCGCTTCAGCGGAGTCGGCCTCATGATGGTCGGCGTCCGCGGCGCTATAGCCCCTCCCTTCGGCTGCTGGTTTACGGCCCTCCGAGGGCCCATTGAAGTCTTTATCCTCGGAGGCTTATTCTGTCTATACAGCGGCATCGGATTTTTACGAAGCCGCTTTGCCCAAGAGCAAATCGTGGTGGAAAAAAATTAGCCCTTCCATCGAAATAGAGGATCGTCAATTACCTCTCCCCTAAAGGGAGGGACTTGAGGGGAGACCCTTAAGCCTGGCGTT
>CAZZLR010000285.1:0-1506 GCA_964655045.1 uncultured bacterium
GAAGATTGGCAAATAAAATATGTGCCACATGGTATTTGCAAAGATGATTTTTATCCAATAGATATTAATAATCCTAAAACTGTAAATGGTGAGCAAAAGGATGTTGATATATTTTTTAATATGTTGATCGTTGTTTCATCGTTAGAATTTTTGATTGCCAAAGCATTTTGCAATGTGTTGGTAACCTGTTCGATTTTCTTTTTTGTAATCTCTATTCGATCGTTTAAAAGCACTTTGTCTACTTCCAGATCATTGATTTTTTTATCAATGACCGTATTTCCGGTTTTAGCAATGATGCCGATGCCTGTATTTGTGAGTTGAATCGCAAGCGCTACCTTTTTTACGATGGCAGCGATCCCGCTCCCGGCCAGCACTGACAATCCGCCGGTTACACAGCCTAGAACCCCGCCTGTCAGCCCGGTTCCAAGGCTTATGATCAAGAGGGCCGTCTCGATATGTTGCGCATAGGTTTTTTGCAGTTCCGTCGATTTTGTGAACCACGCCGTTATCGTTTGCATCCCTACGCTATCTTGAATCGCTCGGTGTGTCAGGGCGATCACCCCCGAGGCAAGAAGAAGGGCGCCCACCCAAGGAGCCGCAGCGAGAATGGATAAAGCGAAGATAATGGAAATTCCCGCAGAGAGATATTGCGCTACCCGCCCAAAAGTATTCCAATGACTCTTGGCTGCTAAGTCTTGCGCTTGTTGACGGCATTCGCGATCCCTTTCCTCTTGTAAAATGGAAAGATCGGCGCGTAAACAGTTCAAATCGGCTTTGGATACGCGCACTTCTTCTTTGATTGTATGTTCCGTTTCTATTTGCAGACGGGCGATGTTGAGAAGATAGGAAGAAGATTCTAGATGTTGTGAAGGGATGCTCTTCTGAGAATGCAATCGAACTTTGGAAGAGCGAGGAATGGAGTCGGGATTGCGTGATTCTATACCCAAACCACTTGAAGAGTTGACGCCGTCCCAATCCCAACTTCTCAAGTTGTTTGGGTATGCGGAAGAAAATTCTCCTATCTCGGAGCACTGGCGCAGTCTCGGATCGTGATTGGGATGAAACGATAGGCTAGGCAGAAGAACCCCATTGTTTTTTTAACATTTCAATTTTCTCCAGTAGAGGATGCGCTCCCTCTATTCTGTCTAGAGACCGATCGAGGGCTTGCGCAGCATCTGTGAAGTGATGAAGCTGAAAACAGCATTCTGCTGTATGAAAATGAGGATAGGGATTTTGATCTTGCAAAATCGCCGCAACGCCCCAAGCGCGCAACGCCTCCTCATAGAATTTTGCTTCTTGGAGAGAAGCGCTGAGAGAAAACCAAAACCGAACCTCGACGGGACGGCGAGAACACAAGAAGCTGAAGATGGCGATCGCTTCTCTCAGGCGTCCTTTTTCTTGATGGGAGAGCCCTTCTGAATAAAGGGTTTCCGGATTTTCCGGAAAAGAAGAAGGAACAGGGCTGACTTTCTGTGTATGCTGCATTAGGAGTAAATTCTTTTAGAA
>CAZZLR010000286.1:0-1497 GCA_964655045.1 uncultured bacterium
GAAGTCAAATATTATGGAATTCATGCTTGTCTGGCCATTGCTGCAAAGCGGCCGCAAGATATCATTCGCGTCTACATAGATGAAAAAAATGTAAAATTATTTTCCTCCCTTCTCAAGGGATGCGCTCAAAACAAAAAGGCCTATCATATTGTGCCGACAGAAGATTTGAATCGGGTGAGCGATTCCGTGCATCACGAAGGGATTTGCCTGCTCGCCTTGGAGCGTCCCTATGCAACGATAGAAGAAGTGTTGAATCATCGCTCAGAGAAACTTTCTCTTCTGTATTTAGACGGCGTGGAAAATCCACACAACCTCGGTTCGATTTTAAGAACGGCCGCCCACTTTGGCGTTCCCTATCTTCTCGGTGAATCTTTGCCTCTCACGCCATCGGCTTGCCGTATTGCGAAAGGAGGAGCGGAAAGCGTAGGACTAGTCCTTGTTAAAAAACCCATGGAAACTTTGGCCATCCTGCAAAAGAAGGGATTTGCATTGATTGCGACATCCGCACACAAAGGAGGCTCTTTATATCGATCAAAACTGCCTCCTCGAGCGATCTTCGCAATTGGCTCGGAATCGACAGGATTGCAAAAAACATTATTGCAAAAAGCTTCTCAGATTGTACACATCCCCGGAACAGGTGCGGTAGAAAGTTTAAACGTGGCTGTCGCGACGGGGCTTTGCATGGGAGAATATGCAAGACAGCATGCCCTATAAAGAGCAGACAGGCTATGTGGCTCCGGAAGGGGGAGAGGAAGCGCTTTTTGCCGAACTGAAACACGTGATAGCAAGATATGGCAGGTTGTTTCTCGCGGAAGGCGCCCCGCAAAAAGTCCATTGGGCGCAAAATATCTGGTTTTCTGTCCGCGCTCTTTCGTTTTCTTCTATTGGCGATGCAGCAAAACAACTGCGCGCTCTAGGAAGTCTCTGGGTACATCATCCTTATGCGTCGGCGCGCAGGGGAGAGTTGATTGTGCAGCGTCTTCCTTTTTTTTCTCCTAAGCCAATGGTCTTTCCTTCTCCTTTACCTAAAACGCCCCTCGGCGCATGGATGCTGTTAGATGAACATACCCTGCTTTGCGCGCCCCGTTGCAGCAGCCCTTTTGCTCGGGGAGAACCTCATTTTGTCGAAAGCCGGGACCCCCCCTCGCGCGCCTATTTAAAATTATGGGAAGCGCTCACTCTTATGGAAAAAAGACCTGTGGAAAAGGAAGTGTGTCTTGAAGTTGGGGCAAGTCCCGGAAGCTGGACATGGGCTCTTCAAAAAATGGGCGCCGAGGTCATTGCGGTCGACAGGGCGCCGCTGGCTCCCAGCGTCAGTGCGCTCCCTCGTATTTCTTTTCTCAAAAAAGACGCTTTTTCATTGCGCCCTGAAGAGTTTCCTCAGGTAAGCTGGGTCTTGAGCGATGTCATTTGTTATCCGGAAAAATTATTGGAATGGATACTGCCCTGGGTCGATCGTAATGTCAATCTCGTCTGCACCCTCAAGTTCCAAGGAAA
>CAZZLR010000287.1:0-1491 GCA_964655045.1 uncultured bacterium
TCCCGTTGTGCCGATCTTCTCTCACTAAGGGAATGCCCCAACCCACCATAATCGGTGCGCCTCTACCAATATCCACGCGAACTCCCACGCCGGTTGTCGGCCGAATATGATTTGCAGCAAAAGCATCGAACGTTACGCTGCCGACGTCGACAAAAGCAAAGAGGTCGAGGATTCGAATGGTTTCTTGATTATACTCAAGAGAAAGAAGACTTGAGGAAAGCCCCCCCTTGGGAGTATCGGTAGGGTGGTTCACCCCATTTCGATCGCGAAGATGGATCACCGGTCCTAAGAGAAAGTTTTGATAGCCTCGTACAGTATTGTCGCCGCCAAGGAAAAATCTTTCGCTGTAAGGAACATGGTTGCGGTCCGTTTTCCCAAAGGGAATCAAATATTTAAAGTCGCCGCGGAATTTCAGCGTCCCTTTTCTCCAAATGGGGAAATAAATGGAATTGGTGTAGCTCACTTTAAAAAATTGATAACTGCCTCCGACTCCGGCCATTTCGGTCTCGAAATAAGAACGCCATCCACGATGCGGTTTATGGGGGTTGTCCGTCGAGTCGTAGCTAATGTTGCCACTTGCCGCGGAAACAAGCCCCCGTTGATCGAGAAGATCCCTCTGTTCATTGACCGACTCGTTGGCAACCGCTGATGAATCCCAAGGATTCAAGCTGAGACGGTCGTAAGAGTGGCGAAGACGCTCGCGCACCCCCACAGTCCAAAATTGGGAAAGAGGGTAATTTGCATATATGGATCCGCCATACGTCTTAATGTTCATATTTTCTTGGAGGTCGCTGCTAATGGTTTGGCTCAGTTCTACGCCTAGTCTCCATAACGTATCATTGACGTACGGATTCATCCAAGAAACTAAAATATTGTTTTGTTTTTTTCCGACTGTTCCGCGTACATGAAAATATTCGCCGCCGCCCCTTAGAGAGGAAAGATTCCCTCCAAAGGCGCTTCCTATGCCGCCGATCCGGAAGTTGCGCTCCGTCAGATCCAGCCCGCCGAAGACATCGTCAATCGAGCTGAATCCCATGAACAGACTTGCGCTGCCCGTCGATGTTTCTTCGACTTCAATATAAATATCGCGATAATTAGCTCCGAGCGTTTCATCATCGGGGTTTCTCACCGCGTAAACGTTCACGCTCTTAAAATACCCCACGCCTTCCAGTCGTTGCTGCGTCGCCCGCAGCTTCCGAGAATCAAACGTTTCTCCGGGCACTAAAAGGGACTCCCGCAGGATCACATTATTTTTCGTCGTTGTATTTCCGAAAATATGAATCAAACCGATTTTATACTGCTGCCCCTCATCAATCATATATTCGACATTGAATATAGGATCGTTTTCTTCCAACGAGGTCTCTGATTGGACGCTCGCATCGATATATCCTTTTTGCCCATAGAGATCTTTAATCGCCTGTCCGGTGTCGCGCATTTGTTCCGGAGAAAAAGGATCTCCTTCTTTGATGAATAAGAAGGGTGTTCGCAAGG
>CAZZLR010000288.1:0-1484 GCA_964655045.1 uncultured bacterium
CTTTTAGACATGATCTGGGTACTAGAAAAATGTGGGTAACTTCAAGCCCTTAAGGGCGGGGTTTCCCGCCTCGGGATAAATTTTGAGAAGCTATTGAAAAAAAATCGCTTTCTATGAAACAATCGGAAGCGCATCAGCGAGACGTTTGGAGTTGCACAATGACCAAGAAAAGAATTTTACTTATTGAAGATGAAGAAGACATAGCCGCGCTCATTAAGCTTCAGGCAGAATTCTCGGAATATCGGCTTCATGTAGAAGTGGATGGCATCAACGGATACCGAGCCGTCGAAAGAGAGAAACCGGATCTTGTCATTCTCGACATTATGCTTCCCGGAGAAAACGGACTGGATGTGTGCCGTAAAATGAAAGGCAACCCGGGGCTGAAGAATATTCCGGTTATCCTTCTTTCAGGGAAAAGCGAAGAGTTGGACATCGTCCTCGGTCTTGAGTTGGGAGCGGACGACTATTTAACCAAGCCCTTCTCTCCAAAAATTCTTTTTTCTAAAATCAAAGCAATTTTACGCAGAGGGAAAGAGCCTGATAAGTCCGTCAAAACAATTAAATTCGCCGACTTTACTCTAGAGGTCGATCGCTACATTCTTCGCAAACTCAACCGTTCCATTTCCCTCACGCTCTCCGAATTCGGAATTCTGCGCAGGCTGGTCACCAACCGAGGAAAAGTTCTGACACGCAATCAGTTATTAGATGACATTAATAATGACGACGCGTTTATTGTGGATCGGAATATTGATGTACATATTGCCTCGCTGCGCAAAAAACTAGGTCCTGAATTCGACTCGATTGAAACCGTACGCGGGGTAGGTTATCGCTTTAAAGAAGAGTGTGAAGCCGCCCCTATTTGACATTAATCTTCCAAGAGGATAATCAAAAAGAATGCGGATAGCAACTCTGTATTTAGCGGCTTTTCTTCTTTCAGGATGTTCTACGAATACGGGGACATGGCTGATTGCTGGCACGGGTCTTGGAGCCGCGATCGGAGGAACGGCCGGTTCGGGAACCGGCGCCTTGATCGGCACAGCCGTAGGAGCTGTAACCGGGGGGACGGTGGGAGCAATCCTCGATCAGCATGATCGGAAAGTCATTGAAAAATCAAGTCCCAGAACCTTGGCTCGAATGGATCGGGGAGATCCTTTAACGCTAAATGACGTGATCCGATTAAGCCAAGACGGGATCTGCGATGAAACGATTATCGAGTTTCTTAGAGAAACAAAGAGCGTTTATTCCTTGAGTCAAACGCAGATTCGCCGGCTGCGCGACGCGGGGGTCAGCGGGCGGGTGATCCGATTCATGTCGGAACCAACCTATGCCGAGTCTCTCTCGCATGGATACCCAAATCATACCAAAAGAAACAAATAATGTCCTATTTCAACTGCGTGAAAGCTGTCGATAAATCGACGATCGTAAATGACATAGTATTAAGTCAATACAATGCCATGTTACGATCATCGATTTTCGACGCTTTG
>CAZZLR010000289.1:0-1477 GCA_964655045.1 uncultured bacterium
TTTGTGTTCGAGAGAGTGGGCAAAAACTAAAAGTTATTTTTGATAAATGGTATTATCTTTGCTCGGCAGCGATCTGTATCGTTCCATGGTTCTCCTATGCAGAGGACGCTTTAGAATCTGACGTCCCCGTTGAGAACCGGGTTCTCTTTGAGAGCCTCCAAGAGATCGAATTGATAGGATCGTTATCGGAAGAGCCTCCTTTCGAAGAAGAATGGGATGGGGTTCGTTTTATTCAATTGAAAGCCCCCTACGGCAATGAGCCTCTAGCCCAAATTTTATCCGACTATCTTTTCGTCCCTCTTACAGAATGTGATTATCAAGATCTCAAAAGACGGATCGTTTTGTACTATCAGAGGCATAATTATCCGTTAATGGCAATCAGGGAGGACAAAAGGGGAGAAGGCGATGGGGTATTGCGCTTGCGGATTATTGAATCGAAATTAGGAAAAATCAACATTCAAAACAACCAGTTCACCCCAGAAAATAATATCCGGAAGCTGATCCGAATTAAACCCGACGAAACCATCAATGAGCTCACGTTGATCCGCGATGTGAGCTGGATTAATCTCAATCCTTTCACAAAAACATCGATCCTTTTTCGTCCGGGAGAAAAGCCGAATACTACGGATGTGGATATTGTCGTCAATGATCGAAGGAGATGGAGAGCTTATCTCGGCGTGGACAATACAGGGATCCCCTTAATTGGACGAACCCGTTGGTTCGCAGGCATCAATCTCAATGATATTTTTTTTCCACGCCACACTCTTTCTTTTCAATTCACTACGGCCGATTCCTTCCCTGAATTTAAATCATACACCTTTCAGTACGCAGCTCCTTTGCCATGGCGCCATACGTTCAGCTTTTATGGAGGCTATGCAACTGTTGAACCGAAGTCGCCTCCGTTAAGGAGCAATGGGAAAACTTATCAGGCGAGCGCCCGCTATACCGTTCCCCAATGGTTCAATCGCTTTTCAAAAGTCGACCAGATCTCCTATGAGGTCGGCTTCGATTTCAAAGGAACCAATAATAATGTGATTTTCGGCACGGATGTAGCCATTCCGGTTCTCTCGCAGCTCGCCTGGATTGGGCAGTTCGAAGGAGCCTTTGTAACGAATGTGCAAAGGGGGCCTCACAAAGGCGGTGGAGGCATCGAACTTTTTTGGTCTCCCGGTCAGATGCTAGACCATCAAACCGATGAAGATTACAATAACTTGCGCCCTGGCGCTACAGCGCATTATTACTATACGCGCATTTCTCTTACTTATGAATACATAACGCCAAGAGAAATGAGATTCCTACTGCTCGGCCGGATGCAGTTTACCAGTATGAATCTACTCCCTTCTGAGCAATTCGGGCTTGGAGGCTATAACACTGTGCGCGGATATGATGAACGGGTTGTAAACGGAGATAATGCTATTTGCGTCAACCTCGAATGGCACACCCCTTCCTATTCCCCCTTTTTCAAGCGCAGCAAAAA
>CAZZLR010000290.1:0-1473 GCA_964655045.1 uncultured bacterium
ATTTGAGATGGAGAAATGGTATGAGTTGGGGTCTTTTGGAAAAGAGAAAAGGAATGGAGAGTCATTTTCTTGGCAAATTCCCATTCTTTTTGCAAAGTGGAGAATGGAATAGGTCCGAGCACGATCCCCGCTTTAGAGTGGTCTTGGTTGAGAATGGCCAAGGAGCCCTGAAGTTGTTTCTCGCTGAGACTGGATCGAGAAAATGCATCGATCGAAAATAAATGATCCGTCTGTAAACATTGATGTAAAATGGAGACATTAATACCTCCTTGAATTTGAGGCCATAAGCGTCCTCCTTTAATATAGGCTGCGAAAAGCTCTTTTGAAACAAAAGTTCCATTCATTTTTTTTGAACCCTAAGATACATATCTTGATCAATAAAGCGTGTTTTAACGCAGAGAACGTATCCGTCCCCTACAGAAATAGATATGATGTTTTTTTTTGCAATATTTGAGACGCCGCAAATTTTTTTCCCAAAACGTTCTATATTGAGTTCCCAGCAGAGTCCTTTTGTTTGAACATTTTTGGCATGGCCTCCCAAAGGGATAAATGAAAGAGTTTGCGCAATCTCTGTAGGGAACGAAATGCTTTGTCCTCCACTTACAACGAATAGTTCTTCGTGAGAAGATAGAGTTTCTTTATGAGGATACGGTTTTTTTATGAGAGCGCAAATATTTGTTAATTTGGCCTGTAATGAGTTCTCATCGGAGGAGAAAGGCTCCAAACGTAAATATCCTCCGGAAAAAAGGGGAAAATCCAAGGGCGTTTGTTTTTCGGAGACAATATGAAGGCATCCGTTTTTTGGATGAAAAACAGAAACTTTTTTCCCTAGGGATTTTCTATGTAAGAATTTTAGAATCGTCAGCTCATGGTCGATCCTTCCTCCAAGGGCGGAAAAAAGGTAGGCGGCTTTAATATCTTGGATCTTCGTGATTTGTATTGCCGCTTCAAAGTCGGTAAAATCTTTGTCCCTATCAAGTTGAATAATATCGGCGTGAGAAAAGAGGGATCGAAATAATTTAAGAGAGGATTCTGCCACAGAATCTAAATCTCCGATAAGCGCGCATACCTTAGGTAAAAGCAATATATTTTGATCCAAACATTTTTCGGTTAAACGCAAAAAATGGTTAGCGCCCCCGTCGACGAGCAAGAGGTGCGAACAGGTGTTTACTTTCTCTATGAGACGAAGAAACGTGCCTCGATCTTCCCAAAGTTCTGCCTCCCCGTTAAGAAAAAATCCGACGATTGTTTCAGAAGAAACAGTTTCAGGAAATCGTTTTACCAGATCTGTGAGCGCACTCATAAACTCCTTCTTGTGTCAAGAGAGTGATTTTTTTCACGCCCATTATCAGGAGAAATATTTTTAAATTGCAAGTCTTTTTCGCAGATTTGTACAGCAGTTCCCGCTGGTCAATTTTTCCTGTCAACTTTTTCTTGCAAGTAAATTTTTTCTTTCGTAAACTTTTTGGTCGC
>CAZZLR010000291.1:0-1469 GCA_964655045.1 uncultured bacterium
AGCGCCTTGAGCGGCGCCCCCTCGCTTGTGCCGCTTTGCTCCGCAAAAGGTTGTTTGAGCGTCATCAGAATGATTCTTGCTTTGTGTTAGATTTCAGTTTAGAATCTCTTCGGTAAGAGAAAATTCACGATAACAGTCTGTTGGACAACCTGTTACGTATTAATGTCCAGGGGTTGTAAAATGAGTTTTGTGAAAAAATCTGAATAAGGTTTTATAAAAAACAACGAAATGGTTTTCGGTCTCTGATGAAAAGAATTGAAAAAACAGGGTCGATGGATGTTTGATCCGACCGGTATTCAGTCTAGTTCATTTAAAAGTTGGGGGTAAAGAATGATTAACTTTCGGTCTGCCTTTCAGAGGATTAATGAGTGTTTTTTTCATCGTGTAAGATTATGTTCAGAGCGCCGGAATGTGGGTTATGGCGTTTTAGGTTTAATTCAGGATGATCTTAATTATTTATTCAATGACATAGATAACGATCATTTCTTCGGAATTACAAGACAATTTATAGATCAAATTTGTTATCTACCACAACTTTTGAAAGAATCTGTTTTAAGGCATGTTTCTGGAAATAATTATGAAATATATTCTAAAATTGAGGTGAAAAGAAAATTAGTAGGATCTATAGGCCTTGTTTATGATTTTACGGCGCGTTCTATGGAAGAGGCGATTCTTCTTGAAAAGGATTATAAAGAAAGAATGCTTGGTGAGGCAGCGCGAGTTCTCTTGGCCTATTGGAAGAGGGCGAATCAAAAAAAGACGTTTCGTTTTGTGGATCGTCTTTGTAACGTTATGTCTGAGATTTCTGATGAAAAAAGGGCAATGTATTTTTCTACAAAGGAGAAGACTGAATTTTGGTTAAATACAGGAATGTTAACGCGAACAAAATTGATTATTGAATGCGCAGTAAGGATGCGGCGTTCGAAAAAAACACGGATTTTTAATATATTTTACTATATGTTGGACGTGAAATCTTATACTGGGTGTTCTTCCGAATCTAATTATCCGAATGAAGTTTCTATCACGGTTCTGGATGCATTGCAATTTCAGGAGAATTCTTCCATTGCTACAGCTCTTACTAACTCCACCTTGAAGCTTCGTCCCGGTGAGATTATGCTTGCCCTTACTTTGCAAATTAAAGGATCTCAAAAAAATGGTTCTGCGGTCTCTTCTTTTAAAGAGAGAGATCTTATTGATTTAGCGCATCTTTCTAAAACAGCTCGTTCGAACATGCGAATGGCAAAATTCCGTCTTATTAAGAAAATTGAATTTTTTGCATCCAACGGGATTATTGCTCAGTATAAGAATTGCGGAGAATTTTATCACATCAAGACATCGAACCAAATAGGGAATGTGTAACAGTTACATATTCCCCGTTTGGCTGAGGGAGAGTTCATCCCGAGGCGGGAAATCACGCCCTTAAGGGCGGGGTTTTTCAAAAACGGGTTGGGAGGGGTTCGAAGCCCCTC
>CAZZLR010000292.1:0-1466 GCA_964655045.1 uncultured bacterium
TCTATGACAGCGCGAAAGACCTTTTGATTTGGCTCAATAGCAATCAAGAATGGACAACAGTCGCAGAGACTCTGGAACGATCGTCGGAAAAGCAAGTGATTTACGCCCCCTCCGATCGAGAGTCTCCTCTTTTGCAGCTCTATCGAAATAAAGGGGTTGAGGTTCTTTTTGCGCCGGCTCCGATTGATACGGCTGTGATTCAGCTCTTAGAAGAAAAACTATCCGTAAAATTTCGACGCGTAGACGGTTCTCTCAATGAAAGCCTATTGGATGCCTCAAGAGAAAAAACCGTTTTAGACGCGAATGGTCGGACAGAGAGTGCGAAAATTGCAGATTTCCTCCGTTCCGCATTGGATGTCAAAGAAATGGAGATTGAGGCCAAAAGTTTGAACTCCGACACGCTCCCCGCCTTGTTAGTCTTGGATGAGGAAAGTCGGCGTTGGCGCGATTACATGGCTTTGACGCAGGGAAAGAAAGACGGCGCTATGAGCCCTAAAAAAACATTCATCGTCAATACGAATAGCAAGCTGATACAAACGATTGCCCGGCTTCAAAATACGCAGCCGGTGATTGAAAAAGACATGGCGCAAGGGGTATATCCTTTATCACTTATTGCAGAAAGAGACGTGGAACCGGCCGAGATCGATCGGGTGATTGCCGGACAAACGCAGATTCTGGAAAAATTGTCTTCCTTTCTCGTCAGTTAAGCAAATTGCGCATTCTTTCCCCCCTTAAAAGGGGGGAGGGGCAATCCGGCAACGGTCGTTCTCAAAGTATTCTTTACGCACCTTGGCTAGCGTCTCTTTCTCAAGAGCAATAGGTTCGATTCCCCAGATTTTTCTCGCATAATCGCCTACGGCGCGATCAGAGGAAAAATAGCCCATCGCGGCGATATTGCGCAGAGCCGTTTCTGCCCAAAGAGGGGGATTTTGAAAAAGGATTTCCACTTTCTTTTGCGTTTCATAGTAGGCGCGCAAATCTTTTAAGACGCAAAAAGGATCTTTGGTGACCAAGATTGTATGGAGAGCTGCAAAGGAATTCTTTTCTTCTTTGCTCTCTGCGAATTCCCCCTCTTTGAGTGAGTCGACCGCTTGGCGGATTTTACCGTCGCTTTGATAGATCGTCTGAGGGTCGTAAGGCATCCGGTTTTCTCCAGCGGAGGCCCCGAAAGAAAATGGCCACCATTGTTTCCCGACCGCTTCATGCATTTCTATATTTGCCCCATCCTCTGTGCCAATGGTGAGAGCTCCGTTGATCGCAAGCTTCATATTGCCCGTTCCGGAAGCTTCCCACCCGGCTGTGGAGATTTGTTCTGAGAGATCGGCTGCGGGAATGATAACCTCTGCTAGAGAGACATTGTAGTTCTAAATAAAGATGACGTTGAGTTTTTGGTTGACTGCCGGATCGCGGTTGATTTTGCGCGCGCCGCAGAAGATGCAGGTGTCAAGCAAATCGTCTATCTCGGT
>CAZZLR010000293.1:0-1461 GCA_964655045.1 uncultured bacterium
AATCCCTACTTTCAGACCCCAGGAGCTTACCGTTGAAAAAAGGCTCGACACAATATTTTGCACTAGAAGATTTGCGAGTACATTAAAGATCAGCAAAGTCACTAAAACATCCCGCGGCCGTTCCATCATTTGCGCAAGAGAGGAAAGTTTGGGATCGGGAGAATTTTTATAAGCCTTCAACGTCAAAGGAGAAAGAGAAAAAAGCGCCGTTTCCGACGCGGATAGAAAAGCAGAACAAGCAAGGCTTGCAAAAAGAAGGAGGCAAAGGAGAAATATCATTTTTTGAAGTGAATTTTAATCCACCCTTCAGGAACGACGCCGAGATCGCGCATGAGGATCATTTCCACCCAGCTCGGATCGTTTTGGGAATCAATTTGAAGACGCAGCCAATCTCTTTCGCGCAGCGCCTTCCCTTTTTCTTTTTCCAAATCAGCAAGACGGGAAGCCAGTTCTACGACGGCGTTTTTTTTCTGTCCTTGGAAATGAGCATAAAGAGAGATCGCGGCCGTGCAAAACAATAAAGGCCCAAGCCACTGCTTCCCGAACACAGCTCTCAACATCGCCCCCTCCTGATCGACACATTACGGGATCGGCACAGTAATGTCCACCTGTTTCATATATTTTCCGTTGCGGTCTGCGTAAGAAACCTCGCAGCTTTCAGCCGATTCGAAAAAAAGCACCTGAGCCAGCCCCTCCCCCGCATAAATTTTTGCCGGCAAGGGAGTCGTGTTCGAAATTTCCAAGGTCACAAATCCCTCCCATTCCGGCTCAAAAGGCGTCACATTGACGATGATTCCGCAGCGCGCATAGGTTGACTTTCCTATGCATAAAGTAAGAGTGCTTCTGGGGATGCGGAAATATTCGACGCTTCTTGCTAGGGCAAATGAATTAGGAGGAATGATGCAGGTGTCCGCCCGAATATCGACGAAGGCATCGGCTCGAAAATTTTTCGGGTCTACGATCGAGTTATATACATTGGTAAACACCTTAAATTCCCGTGCGACGCGCAGATCGTACCCATAGCTCGACAAACCATAGCTCACCACCTTTTTTCCTTCCGCCTCTCTGACTTGACCGTCGAAAAACGGTTCGATCATTTTGTGTTCCAGCGCCATACGGCGAATCCATTGATCCGATTTTAAACTCACAATAAACCTCGACTTTTGTGAATGGACGATTTCCCGTTCCGATCCGGCGGAATCCCATTTTTTTTAGATTCCGGATCGATCTCTCTTCAGGTTGTTTGGGTATATAATATATAGCGCAAGAAATGGTTTTTTTGCTAGTGTCTAGCCAATCGTTTTCATCGAAAGATGGATGGGGAAGCGGCGCACATCCGCATCCCTCTACTTAAGTGGGATGTTGGCCGCCGGCCTTGGAATGTATCGTCAACTACCCCTCCCTTTAGGGAGGGGCTTGAGGGGAGACCCTTAAGCCTGGCGTTGACCAGACTAAGTTCTG
>CAZZLR010000294.1:0-1455 GCA_964655045.1 uncultured bacterium
TCGAAGCCCCTCCCAAACCAACACAAACCCAGGCCTTAAGGCCTGGGTTTTCACTTGAATCGATCTTGGGTGTATCTGAGATGAAATTCCCCCCCTATTTCCTCTCCCGTTAGGCAAACATGGGTGCGTTCGGGGATTTTCCCTTCTAAAATAGCTCCGGCCAAAAGATTGGCCACTTTTTGTTGAATCAGTCTCTTTAGAGGACGGGCGCCAAAGGCGGAATCATACCCTTCCCGCGCTAAATATTCGAGAAGGGGAGCTTCCCAAGAAAGAGTGATGTGACGCTCTTTGAGCCTCTTTGCCACATATCCCAGCTGAATGGCTGCGATTTTTTCCATGTCATCCCTTTGTAAGGGCATGAAGGGGAGAACCTCGTCGAGCCGGTTGAGAAACTCGGGACGGAATGTGGAGCGGAGTAGAGGCTGGAGCGCTTCCAGAAGTTCTTCTTTTGTCCACTCTTTTTTAGACTCCATCTTTTTCAAAAGAAGATCGGAACCGAGGTTCGAGGTCATGATAAAAAGGGCGTTTTTGCAATGGACTTTCCTCCCTTTGCCGTCGGTTAGTCTTCCTTCATCGAATACTTGTAGTAGAATATTAAACACATCGGGATGCGCTTTTTCCAGCTCATCGAGGAGAACGACCGAGTAGGGTTTGCGGCGCAACGCTTCCGTGAGCTGTCCCCCTTCGTCGTAGCCGACATAGCCGGGGGGCGCGCCGATGAGGCGCGAGACGCTATGCTTTTCCATATACTCCGACATATCGAACCGGAGGATTGCATCCTCTTTATCAAAAAGCTGCTCGGCCAAGGCCTTCACAAGCTCTGTTTTTCCCACGCCCGTAGGGCCTATAAAAAGAAATACCCCCATAGGGCGGTTCGGATCGTTCAGCCCCGCGCGCGTTCTTCGAATCGCTTCGCTGAGTGCGGCGATCGCAAGAGGCTGGCCGACGACTTTTTCTTCCAAATGTTTTTCCAAATGCAGGATCTTAGCCGCTTCTTTTTCGAGCATTTTTTCTACGGGAATGCCCGTCCACTTCGCAACGATCTGAGCGATTAAGGGTTCATCGACTTCCTCCCGCAGCATTCTTTCGGCGAGCCGATGCAGATGCGCTTCTTCGGCTTCAATCTGCTTTTGCAAAGAAGGAATGGCCGCATAACGCAGCTCCGCTACCCTGTTGTAGTTGGACGTTCTCTCCGCTTCTTCTTCTTGAAATTTGAGTTTTTCCAAGTGATCTTTTTTTTCTTTCACAGATTCGATGAGGTTTTTCTCCTGCTGCCATTTTGCGCGCAGCTGAGCCAGTTCATCTTGCAGACGGCCGATTGTTTTTTCTTCCTCGGGGTCGCTGATTTTTTCTTTTTTGGCGGCTTCCTGTTTCACAAGAAGCCGCGCAAGCGTCCTTTCTTTTTGATCGATGGCCAAAGGACGGCTCCCCAGCTGCATGCGAATGAGGCTGGCC
>CAZZLR010000295.1:0-1452 GCA_964655045.1 uncultured bacterium
TTGATGCCGCGCGCAAATCAAAGCTGGGGTTTTATGAACAAAGAAAAAAAACCCTTCTTTCCACCGCGCCCGGCGTCCCCTGTTTTCCCGCAAGGGAAAATTATTGATGTAAATTTAGGAAAAATCATGAAATTAAAAACAACTTTCTTAGCGATCGCAGCGCTCGTCTGCGGATCTTCTGCTTTTGCCAATGAATTCACTCCGGTCGCAGTGATCCCTCAAGCTGAAAACAGCTTCCCTTATATATCCATAGGAGCAGGTCCTCTTCCTCTCCCTCTTCCTCTGATTGGCGGCGGATACCGTATCCAGCAAGGACGCCATGGCTTTGATGCATGCGCCCAGGGAACCACAATCCTTGAAGTCTCCGCTATCCAGGCCAAAGCAATGTATCTCCATTACTTTAAACCCAATCCCGATTCGCAGCTCTACGCAGGCGTAGGACCGTCTATGCTCATTGGGTTTAATCACGACGCTCCTCATACAGAAACGCTCGGAACCGTGGGATTTGCGCTCGGCCAGCAGTATCGGAACAAAGCCGGCGACAATCGCTTTTTCCAAGCTGATGTCGATCTTCCAGCTACCACGGATGCTTTGGGATTCCGCGTTACGCGTCTTCCTATTGTCACCGTAAAATATGGATTCGGATTCTAATCGCCAATCCGCGTACTCCTGCCGCTGTTTTCAGCGGCAGGAGTATATCTAATGCCCCGCGTCATGGCAGTCGCAATCGACATGGCAGCCGCAGTCGCGTTCGCTTTGCGCAAATCGACACGAGCAATAGCGGCCGCATTTCCTTTTACAGTCATCCATCCCTTCACTAGAGCAGGAAACGGCGCCGAAAGCGCAGCCAATGCATAGAAAAAAGATTTTTTTTGAAAAAAATGATTTCATGACTCTCCTCGCAAGATCATTGCGAGATGTATCAACAAGAAGAAAAAAAATCGAGCGAATTCATCCCGAGGCGGGGTTTCCCGCCTCGGGATGACATTATTTGTTTTTTTTGGCATAAAGAGCCGGATCTTCACCCGCTCGATTTCCCCGTAAGAAAACGATTATTCAGCAGCTTGGATCGACATCGCGGCAGCAGGCTTGCGAGTCCGTCTTTTTACGGCTCTTTTTTTAGTCGCTTTGCGTCTGACCGTTTTTTTCTTTGCTGTTTTACGTTTTGCTTTATGTGCTTTGGCACGCGGCTTCAGCTTTCTTTTTGCTGTTTTTTTTGTCGCTTTCTTCGCCGTTGCTTTTTTTCGTCGTTTCACCATTTTTTTCCTCCGGTTATGTAAGGACATCCGATACATTTCTCATTTCTATCGAACCATCCAAAAAACTCGGACGCCCGATTCTCGGCAGGAATTCCCTGCTCTTCTCTTTTGCCCTACATAATGAATTGTACACAAGTGGCGAAATAATTTCAAATTTCTATTATTATCCTTGTACAAAAAATACATTGGAACA
>CAZZLR010000296.1:0-1450 GCA_964655045.1 uncultured bacterium
GTAACTATTCAGGTCCCGCCTGCGGCGCGACCTGAGTAAAATTTTTTGTTCCTACAAAGTCCGTCTTTCCGTACAATATTTTCTTTCTTAAGGCCCTATGTCCGTAATCCCGCAACTTCCCAAAGAGATATTTGACGCGCTTCACCCGGCTGCTCAGGTTTATACTCGTTACCTCGAAGAACTTGTTCGAGAACAGGCGGTACGAATTTCGAAGCTCGAGGAGCGAGTACGTGACCTAGAAAACCGATTGAGCAAAAATAGCTTCAACAGCAGCAAGCCTCCAAGCAGTGATGGCCTCGGCAAAAAACCAAAAAGTCTAAGAGAACAGTCTGGCAAGAAACCTGGAGGGCAGCCGGGGCGTGAGGGAAAAACTTTAAATCGAGTCGTCGACCCGAATTATATCATTCTTCACACTCCTCTTAGTTGTGAAAAGTGCAATGCTGACTTGACTGGTGTAGAAGTTGTCAGTCTCGAAAAAACGCCAAGTATTTGACCTCCCGAAGCCAGAAATAGAGGTGACCGAGCATCAAGCAGAAGCCAAGGTATGTGCTTGCTGTGGCTATCGAACAAAAGCAGCATTCCCAGAGAATGTTATGGCCCCAGTCCAGTATGGTGAACGCATCCAGGCATTAGCTGCGTATTTTGACAACCAACATTTCATCCCAGCAGACAGGCTCTGCCAGCTTTTTGAAGATGTTTTTGGCGTATCCATTTCTCCAGGGACTTGCGCCAACATCGACAAAAAACTGTTCTGCCAGCTTGCGAGCTTCGAAGCAAGTCTTAAGGCACATCTGGTCGCTGGCAAAATATTACATCTCGATGAGACGGGGATGCGGTGTAATAAAAAATTGCACTGGATACATGTGGCCTCATCAGACATAGCCACTTTCTACGGGATTCACTCACGACGTGGCCAGGAAGCGATGAATGCGTTCGATATACTTCCCCAGTTCCGCGGGACAGCTATCCACGACCATTGGGCCCCTTATTTTTCTTTTGCCCAAATAGAACACGGTCTCTGCAATGCACACCATCTTAGAGAGCTGACCTATATCTATGAGCAGGAAAAAGAGGTCTGGGCTTTTAAGATGAAGAATCTTCTTCTGAATGCCAAGAAGCTTGTTGATGCTGCTGAAGGAAATCGTCTCTGCTCTGAAACGATCAGTAGGATCGAGACTGACTACGCAAAAGTTGTGGTTGAGGGTTTCCGTCAGCACGCCGGTTTACTCAAGGGTACGTCTAGCAAAAACAAGCCAGGAGCGAACCTTCTGTTAAGATTTACGAACAAAATTGATGCTACTTTAGCCTTTATCCGGGATCCCCACGTTCCATTCACGAATAATCAGGCAGAACAAGACGTGAGGATGGTGAAGGTGAGGCAAAAAATCTCGGGATGTTTCCGCACTTTTGAGGGCGGGACTATCTTTTGTCGAATACGAAGCTACATCTC
>CAZZLR010000297.1:0-1438 GCA_964655045.1 uncultured bacterium
AAACCCCGCCCTTAAGAGGCACTTGCAAAAATAAAGTGACAAGCTAGTTTTTGCGAAAAAACGAAAAAATTTAACATCAATGGCCTTTCTGGTATCTTAGGTTGCATCCAACCTCAACCAAAGTACCAGGGAAGGCCATCATGTCATTGAAGCAAACTATATCTCAATATTGGGAAAAAATTCAAGGGTCTCTTTTCCTTGCCCTAGAGCAGGAATTGCCCCCATTAACTCAAAAGCAGCAACAGTTGGCTTCGATTCTTGAAGTGCTTAGAATAGAAGAGTTTATTTTTCCCTTTTGTCACGGATTCCGAGGAAGGCCAGAGAAAAGTCGTCGAGCTATTTTACGTGCTTTTGTCGCAAAAGCAGTCTATAACATGTCGACAACAAGAATGTTAATTGAAAGATTATATTCAGATATATCTTTCAGAAGAATATGTGGTTTTGAATTTCAAAATGAAATACCAAGTGAATCTGTTTTTAGTAGAGCTTTTGCAGAATTTGCAACAACCAAATTGCTCACTCAAGTCCACGCAGAGCTAATCAAAACACACTACAATAACGAAGTCATTGGCCATCTTATCACTGATGCAAGCGCTATCGATGCGAGAGAAAAGCCCATAAAAAAAGTTATTGTTGAAAAGCCAAAGTATCGAGAAGGTCGCCCGAAAAAGGGCGAGGAACGACCAAGACAAATACCGCGTATGGAAAAACAGATTGATAATTCGATGACATTGGAAGAAATGTTAAAAGATTTGCCCCAACAATGCGATGTTGGCGCTAAGAAAAACACAAAAGGCAATCTCCAATGGTGGATTGGCTACAAATTACATATCACAGTAGATGACCATGGTATTCCTCTAGCTGGAATTTTAACCTCGGCCTCTCTTGCTGATAATCAAGTGGCAATACCCTTGGCTAAGTTAACGGCTCAACGAGTCGTAGGCTTATATGATTTAATGGATTCTGGATATGACGCTTCTGGAATACGAGAGTATAGTAGGAGTTTAGGACACGTACCGATTATTGAAGAGCGAGCGGATCCAGGAAAAGCTGAAGATAAACGACAAGAAAAGTTGGCATGGAAAACTTTGAATTGGAAACCATCAGATATGGTGAGATATGAAAAACGAACGGTAGTAGAGCGTTCATTTTCGAGATTAAAGGAGGAATTTGGAGCAAAGTTTGTAAGAGTTCGAGGTTGCGCAAAAGTTTTGACGCATCTAATGTTTGGCATTTTGGTTTTAGCAGTCGATCAATTGCTTAGAATCTAGCTGTTTTTTCGAAACAGCTGCTCGATGCATTAGGGATGTACCTTGCTGTCTAAAAGTAACCAAATTTTATCTATTTTGAGGATTTGCGAAGAAATCCGACCTTGAGATTGAATCCGGATGTCCTTTTCTGAAAAATGAGCCCTATATCACTTTATTTTTGCAAGTGC
>CAZZLR010000298.1:0-1419 GCA_964655045.1 uncultured bacterium
AGCCCTGGATCCCTGCAAGAGTAAAACCTTGATCGCATCTTCCTCTTCTCCCCATCGAATAATTTTCTGCAGGAAATCCAAATAACCACCCTCCAAATTTCTGTGCCACTTTATAATATTTGCTGCGTTAAAGCCGGCGGAAAAAGAATAGCCTTACCAGACCGAAAACGCTCCATTTCAACCCATTCTACCCAATGCATGCTTCCACGACTTTCATGAATTTGGAAACGCTTTTTAGAATAGATTTGGGCGTCATCAAAACGAATTGGGAATGCTACAATGATTTCGTGCCCTTTACAGCCGTTATGCTCAAAAATATTTTCGCAAATAAATGGTTCTCCAGAGATGACGATGCCACAGCCCAGCTCTTCTTTAATCTCTCTCTTCAAAGCATGTTCGCCGGTCTCGCCAAATTCGATCCCGCCACCAAGCGGGCACCACCCTTTGAGTTGTCCATGGTCATTCAGTACTTCGCAAACAAGTAAGCAATCTGCATGCTTTGCGATACCAATGACCTTCGCTCTGATAGTATCGGATGGTCTCCATGCACATGGATTTTGGCTTGCTTCTTTCATAATTTTATCATCATTTTAAAAAATAAACTGAAACATTATTATCTTTTTAATGGCATAATTAACTTAACAAAAGCTACACATGAACTGTAAATAATTCACTTTGCACTTTCAATCTTACCATCTGTATTCGAGAATGGTAAACCTATGTGTTAATTTTTTCTATGGAATTCGTTCGCGTAGCTGTGCTATGATCCCCTCGGAAAACCCTCCTCTAAAATCATGACTATGAATACAGAAAATACGGTTACAACTGAAAGGCTTCTTTTGCGCCAATGGCGAGAAGAAGATCTCGCACCTTTTGCCAGGCTCAACGCCGATCCAAGAGTAATGGAATACTTTCCAAAGCTTCAGACCCGGGAAGAGAGTGATGCATCTGTGAAACGCGTCGCAGAGCATATCCAACAATACGGCTGGGGATTTTGGGCTGCTTCTCTATTGGAAACAGGCGAATTTATTGGCTTTATTGGTCTGCAACCGGTTCCTTTTCAGGCAGCTTTCACTCCTGCAGTGGAAATTGGCTGGAGGCTGGCTTTTGAGCATTGGGGAAAGGGTTATGCTACAGAAGGCGCTAAAGCCGCATTACAGTATGGATTTGAAAAACTTCATTTACAAGACATCGTCTCGTTCACCGCCACAGGGAACATGCGGTCTCGAGCTGTTATGGAACGAATTGGCATGCATCACGAATCCAACAATGACTTTGACCATCCTAAACTCCCTGCCGGACATCCACTGAGAAGGCATGTTTTTTACCGCATAACTGCAGACGTTTGGAAAAACCTATCTGGAAAATCATGAGCAAATATACTTTCAAACCATATCGCATGATATTTCCTCAACTCTT
>CAZZLR010000299.1:0-1417 GCA_964655045.1 uncultured bacterium
CCAATGGTACTATACTCAAGAGTATGGGAGAGTAGGTAGCTGCCGGATTTTTTTTCAGCCCTAGTTGGATTTCCACCTAGGGCTTTTTTATTGCTGAAAAGGAGCTGCATTATGTTCTCAAAGATTCTGCGATATAATAAACATTGCATCCTTCTCAGTGTGGGTTTAGCCGTTTTCCTTGGTGTTTTTGCTCCTCAGATATTTGCTCCTATTCAGTTTTTAGGAAATTTATTTATCAATCTTCTCAAGCTGTTTGCTCTTCCTTTGATTTGTTCTTCTTTGATCGCAGCCTTAGGAGACATGTCGGGAAAAACCTCTTCTCTGAAGATTCTTTCAAAGAAAATGGTTGGTTATATGCTTTTGAGCGAGATTGCGGCGATCATTATCGCACTTGCGTTATTCAATCTCTTTCGACCGGGAGAAGCGGGTAATCCCGACTTGATCTTACATGGGACGCCCTATATACCGAGCGGAGAAGAGTCTTTTGGGTTTTCTAATTTCATCCTCTCGATTTTCCCCGATAATATTTTCCATGCCTTAGCGAATTTTGATTTGCTGCCCGCAGTGATTTTTTCCATTATGTTCGGCTTAGGGTGCGCTTTCTGCGGAGAATCGACAAAATCTTTTGTCCGATTCGCCATTGGCATTCGAGACGCTTCATCCCAATGTTTGCATGGAGTGATGATTTTAGCCCCCTTGGGGATTTTTGCCTTGGTCGGATCAGGAGTGGCGCAATCCTATTTGAGCGGTGATCTCAAAGCCAATATGATGGCTCTTTTCGGTTTTGTGGGTGTTTTATTTTTGGGATTATTTTTACACGCTCTTTGGCAGCTCGTGGCAGTGATCTTGATTTCTAAGCAAAAGTTATCTCAGATTTTATCTCGAAGCGTCCCGGTTTTTTCCACGGCCTTCGGCACATCCAGTTCTGTAGCAACGCTCCCCGTTGCTATGAACGCAGCAGAGGCATTGCAAGCTAATCCATTTGTGACACGTTTCATGCTCCCTCTTTCCGCATCGATTAATGTGGGAGGTATGATGATGTATGAAATGGCCGCCGCTTTATTTTTCTCTCAGATGCTGGGTCTTGATCTCTCGCTATCCCAACAAACTCTTCTTGCAATCGCCTGTATTTTGGGGGGGATGGCGGCAGGCGGGATTCCCGAAACAGGGATGGTCAGCCTTGTTGTTGTGTTCCGCATTGTGAATATCCCCCTTTCTGCAATCACTATTTTACTTCCTCTGGATCGCATTATTGATCGGGTTAGGACTATGGTGAATATTTTCGGAAATGTTTGTGGAGTGATTTTAGTCAGTCATTGGGTGGGTGCAGCCGAGAACAGAGATACGCCGCCTCGATCTTAACGATCGATCCGTCCGCCGCCAAGACACATTTCCCGTTCATAAAAGACAATGAATT
>CAZZLR010000300.1:0-1412 GCA_964655045.1 uncultured bacterium
GATTGCTACCTATAGATTCAGAATAAGCTCCATCACCGAATCTATGCTTTTGCAAAGTCTAGTTATATTCGTGAACTATTGTCAGTTTTTTTTCACGTAAATTGTTGAAATAAAGTGGCGCCTAGAACCAGGCATCCAAAACCCATTAGAATGGCTAATAGGGGTTTTCCTCCGGGAAGCCGATAAGAGCTTTGAGGATAGTTTTTTCTATAGCGCCCAATCCAAACGAGCAGAGGGGGCATGAGGCCGAATAGAAACGCGCAGCTAATTCCTCCCGCGTAACTCAGCGCTACAAGAAAAATGCGAGGATACAAAATTGCAATAAGCAGAGGAATTCCGAAGACGATCAGACAGAGTAGAAAGCGGTGCGCTCCATCCTTTTTCCATCGAAATCCATCGGCGAGAAAATCAAAAAAAGAGAGTGCTAGGGGGACATACGAAGTGGTGAGAGCGAAAAACGCAAAATATTTTCCTAAGGTGAACAAGTGAGGGCTTTGTACGAATTGACGCAAGGGGCCGATGGCGTTATGCCCTAAGCGCGCCGCTTCCGCCAGTCCCCCTTCGCCCTCCAAGGGGACGATGCCGAGGATCAGTAGCTCCCAAACTAAATAGATCGCCAGGGGAATTGTGGAACCGATGATAATTGTTTTTCTCACCTTGCGGATATCGCGCTGCAAATAGTTGATTAAAGTGGGAATGATGACTTGATAGGTGAACGCCGTAAAAAGAATGGGCAGGGCAAGCCATGCTTTGCCCCAATGGGCGTGCGTGAGCAGAGAAGGGGTTACATAAGAGTAGGAGACCGCAATAAATCCGAAGTAAAACAAAATGACGCCGCTGATGAGAAATAGGTTCAGACGATCAACCGATCGGGCGCCTAAATATACCACAGGAGCGAAAACTCCCGTATAAATCATGGCGGAAAGCCAATTCGGTATGGACCATTCGAAGAGATCGGTGAGGACGGCCGCTCCTCCCGCTGCATGAGCTACCATGACCGTGGCAAATAAAAAGAGATATAGAATCCAGAATATAACGCGTCCCGCAGAGCCGAGCAAGGTTTCCGCCAGTGAAATAAAGCCGGTTTCTTTAGGCATCCAAAAGAAGGCCTCGGTCAGGAGCAGCCCCGTGCAAAGCATGAAAAGCCAGCAGATTAGATAGACGAAGATGGAGGGGAAAAAGCCTCCCGCGCCGCTTGCTACCGGCATGGCGAGCATTCCGACTCCGATTGCGGTTCCTGCAACTAAGAGACTTCCTCCCAAAACATGGCCTAAAGAATGAAAAACACGCATAATCTTCCTTATACCAAAAGAAACAAATAATGTCCTATTTGAGCGCGTGAAAGCTGTCGATAAATCGACGATCGTAAATAGCATAGTATTAAGTCAATACAATGCCATGTTACGATCATC
>CAZZLR010000301.1:0-1406 GCA_964655045.1 uncultured bacterium
GCATAATCCTGAAATAATAATAAAAGAAGTGTTAGATGAAAAATCACTAAATAAAAACGCGGATAAAATAAAACATGTGTTTTACATGGAAGAAAAAGGTAAAAAATACGAAGTTACAGTATTCTTAAGCCATGACATGAAAAATAATCCAACTGAACAGAAAATAATTAAAGAAGCGGTTCGAAAATACATTCTTCCCTATAAAGAAGATGGAAAGGAATTGAGCGTCAGCATCACAAGCGCCGAAGAAGGGTATTCTTGGGGAATTCCCAACAGCGCTATTGATCTTGCGAGCGAAGAGAGAACCGCCAAAACTCTGCGCTCTCTTTTCGATCAAGCAGCTCCAAACAGCGAGCTCCTGACAGAATTAGAGAAAGCAATGAAAACGCGCACTGCGCCGGATCTTCATAACAAGACCAATAATACATCAGGGGATAAAACTTTTACAAAGATCCAGGATTTGGCATTCAACACATCCGACTTTGTGATGAAAACAGTCAGAGATTGGACATATATGAGAACGAAAGAAAACAATGAACTTTGCTACTGGATTATAAAAGACAAAAAGGGCAACTCTTCAAACGAAGCTACAGAATACACAAGAAGAGCTTGGATGAAAATCCTTGAAAAAGACCTTGAAAAAGAATCCAAAGGCATTCATCGAATGGCAGAATAATCAAAGATTAGGTGGCACTCGGATTTGAACCGAGGGTGGGGGCTTTGCAGGCCCCTGCCTTACCGCTTGGCTATGCCACCGACAGTTTGCACGCAAACTGTCAAACAGACTAACAGATCCCCCATTTTCAGAAAACCCCCCTTTTTCGCCTCTTTGCGCCACACCCCTCTTCCTTGCAGAACAGACAAAAAATCTGCTTGGGAATAGAAAACAAATCCCATACACTCTCTTTCATGCATCGCTCACGCAAAATCGCCATCCTCCCCGCATCAGGCATCGGAGACGCCCTCCTCTTTCAATCTATCGCGCAAGGCTGCTTCGATCAAGGAGACGATCCTTCCCTATTCAGTCCCCATATTCCTCAATTCGCTCCCTGGTTTTCCCTCCCCGCAAAATCCCTCCCCCCTCTCACCCTCGCCAATGCAGCCGACATCCTAACCCCCTTCGACGCAATCCTCCTTCAACACGATAATAGCCCCCTCTCCCGCAAAATCAAAATATTGCCCCAAAATATTTTTACCTTCTACGGCTCCCACAACCCCTCGAAACACGGTACGCTCGATCCGCACAAAGACTTTGTCTGCGACCCCTCCCTCCCCATGGTCGAAAATATCCAACAAGCCCACCTCCGCTTCTTCGGCCGCCTTGCACCCACCCCCAACCTTTCCCCCCCTCCCCACCTCGTCCACAGACGCTTCCCCCAAAGAATCGCAATCCACCCCACCGCCTC
>CAZZLR010000302.1:0-1402 GCA_964655045.1 uncultured bacterium
CCGGCGAAAAAAAGATTGCTGTTGAAGGCACATGGTTGAGGATCATAGCAGCTTCTGTTTTTTAAAAATACGGACGCGTGCACCGGCTCAAATATGACATTATTTGTTTCTTTTGGTATAAACACAAACTTTTCAGGTTGTTTGGGTATATCTTCTCAAGAGCGCAAGAAGGAGAGGAACTCGGGATTATGTTTGAGGGGGGCGAATTCTTCTTCGGAAAGGATCTTTTCAAGATCCAAAGGCTGATAGGTGGACGCTGTTTGCAGCCAGCCTCCGGCAGGCCTTGCTTGCCTCAATGCGGCAAATGCACGCGCATTGTTCAGCGCGGACTCAAAACTCGGCATAAACGCATAGCAATCGCGGGAAAGTTCTGCGACAAGAGAATAATTCTTCTGCTGCGCGGCGAGGCGGTGCAATAGACAAAGCCCCTCTTCTTCCAGGTGCATTTTTTGCGCGAGCAATAGTTCATAAGCTTCTCGATGTTTTCCTTCCGCTTCCTCTAAAAAAGCAAGATATTGCGATGCCGCGCCCGCTAAAATCCCGCCGCTCGCTTGCTTGCGCACTTCTTCAAATAAGAGAGCCGCTTCCCGTTTCTTCCCTTCCCGCAAGGCCTGTTCCGCATGCGCCATGCATTGCTTGATCGTCTCGTCTCGATCTTTAGGTCGAGCGAATCGGCTTTTCTTCCAAGAGTCAAATCCTTGAAAAGCAAAGAGGAAAAAAATTGCCCCTGCAAAAAACATTTGGATGCTGAACAACGCAAGAGAAATAGCCAACGCCAAAATGGCGCTAATCGCAAGAGAAGCTCGAAAGCCTTGAATCCCAAAAAATCCTTCTAAGGCGATTCTTAAGAGCTGTCCCCCGTCTAAGGGAAGAATCGGCAAAAGATTCATCGCTGTCCAAAAAAGATTGGCTATTTGGACAGCCCTCAGGACAGCGTGCAGCACCGGTTGGCCAATGAGATCCGACATCAGAAGAGCGCTGGCGCCTAGAAAAAGACAAAACCCGAAAAGAGGACCGTTGAATGCAATGAGAAATTGCTGCCAGAAACGGAGCGGAGGCCCTTCAAACAAGGTAACGCCGCCTAAAGCAACCAGTTGAATCTGCACTTTTTGATGAAAGAAACGCGCCGTCAGCGCATGTCCCCATTCATGGACCAGAACCGATACGAAAATAATTGCAATCCAAAGAATCGTGCCCGCGAAACTTCCTGAGTTGATCCAACCGATCAGACCGGCCGTCAACCAAAAAAGAGGATGGATCGCGATGGGGATGCGGCTTTGCAAAATAATCATATTTTCTCGTTGTGAAAACCCAGGCCTTAAGGCCTGGGATTATGTTGGTTTTTTTTTTGGGGGGGGCTTCGAACCCCTCCCAACCCGTTTTTGAAAAACCCCGCCCTTAA
>CAZZLR010000303.1:0-1394 GCA_964655045.1 uncultured bacterium
TATCAGAGAAATTTTAAAAACGACTTTCCAAAAGTCCAGAATGAAACAGAGTCTCTTTGGGAACGATGCAAAAAATACGCTCTAGCCGCTCTTCCGCTGTTCAGCCTATATCGCCCCTTCCGAGGACCTCTTTCCTTGGCTATGTCCAGCGTTCGATCCGTGACCCACGCAACACAAATGATCGAAGATTGCAAACAAGGACATTGGAAAGAAGGGAGTCTTCATTTCCTGCAATCGACATTAGCAATCGCTGCCGTAGCCTTCTTTTTCTTCAACCCCGTATACTGTTTTCTTATTTCTTCCGTAGGTGATATTCTCACCAACCTTCGCAACCTCGTTACGAGTATTCAGACAAAAAACATCCAAGGAATCTTAGAAACACTCGCATTTCTGTGCCTCGATATTCTATTGATCGTCTCTATTTGCTATGGAGCGATTGAAATTACAGTCGCTTGCATGATCTTACAAATCGCCCTCGACATGTACGGCACTGCGTCCAACGTCTATCAGGGCAATTACTTTGAAGCGGTCTGTCAATGCATCCTAGGAATTTTTCATATCCGTCAGGCGATTCCTCAAATTAAGCTCCTACAGTGGACACTCGAACACAACCCCGTTCTCACCGCGGAACTCAAGCAAGATGAAAAAGGATTTGTGTATCTCGACATCCCTGACGAATATCTATACTCCCTCTATGAGACCTTCGGAGACGACGCCTCCCAAATCCCCCCTTATTTCGGAAAGGGAAGGGCAGGAGCGCATGTCAGCGTGGTTCTGATTGAAGAATTAAAAGCACGTGGATGCAATCTCCAAGATATTGGAAAAAAATTTTCCTTCCGCATTGCCCACGTCGATCGAGTCGGAGATGGGATCGATATTGTCGCTCTCAGCAGTCCTGAACTCGAAGATTGGCGCGTACGCAACGGCTTTGCACCAAAAATTCATGGACACGATTTTCATATTACTTTTGGTGTAATACCATTCGTAAAAAAATAAAGTCATAAATTAGCCCAAGACCTTGAGCAAAGATTTCTCACCCTGGTTGGAATATCAACAAACGCATTCCGTGCATCACAGCAAGCAAACATAATGGCATCATAATCTTCATAACAGGCTTTGTTGCCTAAATAGGCACGGGTGAGGAATCTCTTGCCTTCAGAATCTCTGAGTCTATAATTTTTTGTTGTTTAAGAAAAAATTTTAGGCTCGACATGGCTCCCAAGAAAGATACCGCTCCCTCCAAGAAGAAAGACCAGTACCGCACCCGTAACTGGAAGGAATATAACCGATCGTTGGTGAATCGGGGAAGCATCACTTTTTCCCGACTTCAGCATTTAGATGGTGATTGAGCTTGATTGTTAACGAGTTAATTTTTTTTGACGGCACTACATCTT
>CAZZLR010000304.1:0-1363 GCA_964655045.1 uncultured bacterium
CCGGAACAGAAAAAGAAATCACAAAACTTAAAATGTAAATCATACTAATTTTCTCAAAAAGAGTATTTTATTTCACATTAATTATAACATAACTCGCTATATATACATGCTTTGTTTCTTTTGGTATAAATCGTCCCGCTGGGAAAATCTTCGCGCCAGCCTAAAGGGTGTCTGCGAAGCGGAGATTTGTCGGCTTCTCCCGATTATTTTGGTATATAACTTACTCAGTTGGAATATGTAGAAAGAAAAAACAACAACTTTTTTGATAAAAAAATTTATTTTAGAGAAATTTAAATCCCGATTTGTTAAAGAAATCTTAGAGTACTCTATTAACCAGGAGCGATCTCTATGTGCCTTTCTATATTTCTTGCCCAAGTGATTGGGATCTATTTATTCCTCATCAGCTTGGCGATGCTTGTTCATCAGCATCGTTTCAAGAAGACTATGTCCGACTTGCTCGGCAACATAACGCTGATCACTTTGACCGGCGTGACTATGCTTGTATTAGGCTTGCTGATTGTCGTGGATCACAATATTTGGATTCCCGATTGGCCTGTTTTGATCACAATCATCGGCTGGATCTTAGTGCTACAAGGCTTAATGCGGCTCTTCGTTCCCGATGCTTTCATCAAAATGGCCAAAGACATGCAAGGAAAAATCATTTACACCCTTGGGTGCTGGGTTCGCCTGTTTATCGGGATCTACCTCATTTGGGCAGGGTTTTCTCAAGTATGATTCTTGCAGGCGAAAAGCAATCTTCCGCTTGCGCAAGATGTTGAGAAGGCATGACAACCTCGATCCATCTTTGGATCGAGGTTGGATTTGCCGTTTTTCTTCAAACTTCCTATACTTCCTTCAAAAAACATCAATCTGTTCACAGCCATGCCTATTTGGATCACTCCTTTCAGCCTCGAAGAACTCAATGCAAGAGGAGCCGGAACGCTTTCCGAATCCCTATCTATTTTGTTTGTAGATAAACAAGACGATTCCCTCACGGCTTCCATGCCCGTTGTTCCCCGAGTCTGTCAACCTAGGGGAGTTCTCCATGGCGGCGCCTTATGCGCTCTTGCGGAAACTGTCGGCAGCGCCGCAGGGAACTATTGCATCGATCAAAAAAGACAGTTCTGCGTCGGCTTAGAAATCAATGCCAATCATCTGAAGGCAGTCCGCTCAGGAACTGTTTACGCAACCGCCACGCCCTTCCACCTCGGATCATCGACTCAAGTTTGGGAAATCAAGATCCGCCGAGAATCCGAGCCCGCACTCATCTCTGTTGCGCGGCTCACAACGGCAATTCGAGATTTGCGCTGTGAAAACCCAGGCCTTAAGGCCTGGGATTGTGTTGGTTTGGGAGGGGCTTCGA
>CAZZLR010000305.1:0-1327 GCA_964655045.1 uncultured bacterium
TTTTGAAGCCAATGCGTTGAAGCATTTTCTTATCCACAAGCCTCTTAATTTGTCGGGACAGTTCTGCACCGTGCTTTCCCTGAAAAATCTCTTTCAAGTCACTCGATTGGATTATCTTTTTCTCGATAGTCATTTTCAATATTTTTGCTTCGACATCGGTGATGTATTTTTTTTCGAGAGAGTGGTTGATTGTGGGCACCAAAATCTCCTTGGCCAGATACTCGTAGTCGAGCAGCTTATCGATTTTTTCGATCTCCTCTTTTAGACCACGGAGCACGTATTCACACCAAGCCAGAATGCCCGATTTTTCTCCAGTATCAGCCTGCTCGAGGTACTTGTAGTAATTGTTCCGGTGATTACAGAAAACGGCCGTAGGGTTGATGATTCTTCCTACATTTACGTTGAAGCCGAGCTTAATCAGCATTGCGTAAGTGAACAAACGCACTGTCCGTCCGTTGCCATTACCAAATGGATGTATCCATACAAATCGATGATGGGCAATCGCTGTTTTTAACAGATCGAATTTTGGGCCGCTGTCCTGATTGATGAAGTCAAATAATTCGTTCATATATTCATCAACAAGTACCCACTTTGGCGGTAGATGCTTGGATTTGGTGATGTGGAGATGTGACTTCCTATATTGACCTGGAGTTTTATCTCCTTCCCCCCTTGGCGAAGTAGGTAGTCCCTCAACAACCATCCTATGGATTTCACTGACAAAAACTCGGTTAATCGGGTGCTTTTTTACGTTATTTTCAATGAAATCCATGGCGCTTTCGATATTTTGGATCTCTCTTACACTCATGGGCACATCAACTTTCTCTTCCAGCTTGGTCTCTATATACTCAAGAAGCGAAGTATTATTTCCTTCGATGCGCGCTGAGCCGATACTCTCCAGTATATGGAAAATGCTTTTGAGATTGAAAAAAACCTGGGAAGGGGTGGTCCCATCCAAACGTTTTTTTCGAAGGTGGTTCAAATCGATAATAAGGTCTGTTAGAGGAGAATCGAAAGCAGGCTCTACCAGGCTCAAGTCATAGTGTTTAAATGCGGCCTTTGTCATGTAACATCCCTTTCCTTCGATCTTTAACATTCGTAGCGTCAAAAGTTTAACAAAAAATATTGCAAGTGTCTTAAAAACAGTTAAATACGATGATATATAAGGACTGGAATTTTAACAACGCATTTTTTGGAGATTTAGCATCGCCCTCTGGAATCCTTGCGGCAGGACATGGTAAAACATTCTTATAAGACGATGTGAAAGGGAGCGGAAGTGAGACCTACTATCAGCCAGTTCCTCAGATAATAGCGCAGGTCGGGTCAACCC
>CAZZLR010000306.1:0-1325 GCA_964655045.1 uncultured bacterium
TAGACAAAAATAAGAAGCCTCTCATGCCGTGCCATCCAGCGCGTGCAAGAGAATTGCTAAGCAAGGGGAGGGCTGCCGTATTTCGAGAAGCCCCCTTCACGATTATTCTTTTTGAAAGAGAAGGAGGAGCCTGCCAAAAGGTTGCTCTTAATTTTGATCCTGGGAGTAAAATCACGGGAGCGTGTCTTATCGCACAGTTCGATCGGAGCTCCCAGGTGATTTGGGCAGCTCATTTAAAACACCGTGGAGCCGCGATTAAAAAGGCTTTAGGCCAAAGAAGAGCGATTCGAAGGGGAAGACGATCGCGTCAGACACGGTATCGCAAGGCTCGGTTTGACAATCGCACAAGATCTTCAGGGTGGCTTCCTCCCTCCATCCAGTCGCGGGTGGATCAAATCCTACGGTGGGCAACGCGTTTGTCCCACAGGGTTCCCATTGCTTCTATGGCCGTGGAAACAGTCCGCTTCGATATGCAGCAATTGCAGAATCCAGAAATTTCCGGTGTCGCTTATGCTCACGGCACCCTTTTTGGATACGAAGTCCGAGAATATCTTCTTGAAAAATGGGGACGGCAATGCGCCTACTGTGGAGAGATGGGTGTGCGATTAGAAATCGATCATATCCAGTCCAAAGCCAAGGGAGGAACGAATGCCGTTAACAACCTGTGCATCTGTTGTCGAGGTTGTAATGAGAAAAAAGGGGATCAAGCCTTGTCTGTATTCGTTAAAGATTCTGAAAAGGTGAAACAAATTCTTAACTCAGCGCAACAATCTTTCAAAGATGCTGCTGCCGTAAATTCTTCTAGAGTTGCTATAGGAAAAGCTCTGAAGACGCTCGATATACCTGTATCTTTTTGGAGCGGAGGACAAACAAAATACAATCGACAAAGACACAATTTGCCAAAGGAGCATTGGCTGGATGCCGCTTGCGTAGGCGATGGGGAACAGTCCTTGACCATTCCCAATGGAATGTCTATTTTAGAAATTCAGTCTGTAGGAAGAGGGTGCCGCCGGAAATGTTTAGTCAACCGTTTTGGTTTTCCAAGAAGTGCGGCTAAAGGAGCAAGAAGAGTGTTTGGCTTCCAAACAGGGGATCTTATCCGAGCGGTAGTCCCTTCCGGCAAAAAGCAGGGATCTTATCGGGGCTGTGTTGCTGTGAGAGCGACGGGGAATTTTAATATTCAGACGCCATCGAGTTTGATTCAGGGGATTCAGGCGAAACACTGCCGTCTGGTACAACGCATGGATGGCTATTCTTATACACACTTAAAAGAGGAGCGACGCTTCCTCCCAGCCCTAAAGGGCTGGGTTTCCGCGTCGTCGATT
>CAZZLR010000307.1:0-1320 GCA_964655045.1 uncultured bacterium
CGGAAAAAAGTTTGTCCCGATAAAGTGTGCGTAACAGAGGGTCAAAGGAGATAGAGGGCTAATCCTCCCGAGAAAAGAATTTGGCACACCAATTTTTTTTTGCCGGAGAGTCCTTTGCTGTTCTGATCGCGAAGTTTTAGAAAATCGTCGCGAGCGCCTACGGCGCCAAGCGCGCAAGTGGCGATCAGAAGGATCGCAGTAAAAACGTTTTGCCAGTCCATCCATAAAAATAAAGAAAGGAGCATCGCGGCAAGAATGAAAAGCCCCCCCATTGTGGGAGTCTCCTTTTTTTTGCCATGAAGCTCTGCGAGCAGAGGACATTCTTTGCTGCTTCGCATCGATTGACCCACTTTCATGCCATAGAGTTTCCGAATGAAAAAAGGCCCCAGGAAAATCGTAAAGAGCAAGGAAGTCAGAGCCGCTAAAATCATCCGCGTAGAAGAATAAACGAAAGCGGAAGGGATTTTCCAGTGCAGCGCGTGTTTCAAAAAATCACAAAGCCATAAAAGCATCTTCCATCCTCATAATGCGCGATCCCTTAATGAGAACAACGTCTCCGGCTCTCAATATTTCCCGAAGGCGCTCTCCGGCATCCCGAGCGCTGTCGAAACATTCCGCCCGAGGAAAATTGCGAACCAAAGGCATTGCCTCGGAACCCACAACCAAGAGCCTATCAAAATATTGTTGCGCAAGCAAACCAATCTCCCGGTGTGCCTGTTCGGAAAAAGAACCCAGGGAAGCCATAGCACCGAGAACGCCGATTCTTTTCCCTCCGGCCTGAGGAGGCGGCAGTCCGGCAAACGCGGCACGCATCGATGCGGGATTTGCATTATAAGCGTCGTTGATGACAACGGCGCCTCTTTTCTCAAAACGCTCAAAACGCATCGGAGCCGTCTTCAGATGGGGAATACGCTCTGCGATTTCTTCCCAGCACAATCCCATCTGCCTCGCAGCGCTTGCCGCGGCCAAGAAATTATGCAGCCAATGCTTTTCGGAAAAAGGGAGAGAAAAATCAAAACCAAAACGGCCCTTTTCCAATATTTTTCCATCCTGCATAAAATAATCGGCGTGTTTGTCATCCAAAGAAAAGCTCAAAGAGCTTTGTCGAGGAGGATAAGCAGAGAAACGGCGCAATTCATGACAGTACAGGGCCGTCTTCAATGTTTCGCTGAGAAAAATATCGGCCTTATTGCGGGCGATGTCTTCCATCCCCCCGGGAAAATAGGCTGCATGGGCTAGGGCGACTTGAGTGACCAGGGCAATCCCCGGAGGAGCAATAGAAATCAGGCGCAAAAGAGCCCCGGGTCTCTCCATTCCCAT
>CAZZLR010000308.1:0-1312 GCA_964655045.1 uncultured bacterium
GTTTGGGATGTTTTTGCAGCCATTATTCATGAAGCCGCCACAGGTGAAGCATCTAACTGGTGGGATTGGACAGACAAGCGCAAAACTCTTCAAAACAACGGGAAGCTGAACCACGTGATCTAAGAGATCATGAAATTACGATATCGAAACAATTCAAAAGACTCATTGCCTCCGGGAAGGAAAATTGCGCCTTTTTCACAGTATTGCTCTGTAAATCAATCGCATAGTTTTTGGCATTTCGAAAGTCCGCCTTAATCAAACTGCATTGATGAAAAACTGTGCCCAATAAATCGGTCTCCGTGAAATCGCATTCAGTGAGATCTGTATTGGTGAAATAGACTTCCCTAATTTTTGATCCAGAAAAAGAAATGCCCTTTAATTTCAGATCTGCAAAGTTACAGGTCTGCAAAATGCTCTTATTGAAGGAGATATGAAGGATTTTTTCGCATTTAAAAAAATCTAATCCAACGATTTTGCATTCTTCAAAGACTACTCGACTAAAACGGCACCCCCTTACATTGACGAGGCTGAGGTTACAGTTTTTGAATCGACACTCATTGAATTGTGCCTGCTGCCAATCGCTTTCAATAAAATGGCAACTCTCAAAGGTCACGTCATCGAAAACGCTCTTTTTTAGGCTTTTCTTGCCCAAATCAAGCGATTTGAATAATTGGTCTTCATATTGAGTTTCTGGATTTAACATCAAGAGCTCTCAGATAAAGTTACGATGAACTCGCTCATATTCTTATCTATTGCGATTGGATAATCGTAGCCGAGATGACGAGCGACATCGACAGAAAGGCGTCTAAACAGATCCAAGGAAGAAAAAAGCGCGCGCCAGCTATCCTGGACATCAAAGTGGGCAAATACTTTTTGTAAATCATTCCATGTGGCTGAATCCACCCACAATTTCATATTTTTCCCGAGAGGTTCGCTTTTTTCTTTCCAATCTTTTTGAGCCTCAGCATGCCATTGGATCATTTGCAGCAAGAATTCGTGCATCGCATTTGCCCTGAATTTTACCAACCACAAATCATTTCGCTTCAGATAAATCGCAACATGGTAAGCCTCGAACCAGAATTCGTCATTGATGCGCAGATACTCTTGCTCTGACGGGGACACTGCTGGCGGCCGCTTGAAGCTCGGTTTTCTCAGGCCTTTTGTGAAGTTTTCTTTATCCAAAAGGACTTGGTATCCCCGATCATAGTCCTCTGGAAGGTGATCCTTCATCTCGTTCAGAACTTGCAACGGAAGAAAGGAAAAGTCTACTTTGGTCCCTCCAGAGAAGATCACCAAACGTGTGTGGAATGTT
>CAZZLR010000309.1:0-1306 GCA_964655045.1 uncultured bacterium
CCAAGGTCTGTGTCATGCCCTGTAGAGAAAATCCGGTTGGCTACGACCACACCCTCTATCGAAAATGGCGAAAAGAGATGCGGGAATTTCATATGCGAATCCATTGAATTGCGTTCACTCATGTTGCATATTTCTGGACAATATGGTCGGCAATGGCTAGGGATGCAGTGAGTCCTGGGGACTCAATTCCAAAAAGACTTACTAGACCCGAGATGCCGTGCGTCTCTTCTCCCTGGATTATGAAGTCCGTGGCCGACCCACCGGGTCTCTCCACCTTCGGCCTGATCCCCGCATAATCTGGTACCAGTTGTCCTTCCCTCAAATTGGGCCAGTATTCTCGAATTGCATCGTAGAACAGGGCATCACGCGCAGCTTCGACAGCATAGTCGACATCATCAATCCACTGCACGTCTGGCCCAAAACGCGTCTTTCCAGCTAAATCGATCGTTGCATGGATACCCAATCCACCTGCACTTGGAACGGGGTAGACAAGATGCTGGAATGGTGATTTTCCAGCCAAAGAGAAGTAATTGCCCTTTGCTAAATGCAGAGGCGGAACATGCTCAGGCAGCACACCAGTTACCTTACTTGCTAATTGCTGCGCACCAAGCCCTGCAACATTGATGAACATACATGCTTCGACGCAGTATTCCTCCACCCCACCCAAATGCAGCACAAATCGGTTTTCGTTGACATCTACCTTCTGAACCATCGCACCAAACGCAATTGTTCCTCCTGCGTTTTCGATGTCCCCTTGTAGAGATAACATATAGGCATGGCTATCAACGATTCCCGTGTTCCGAGAAAAAAGCGCTGCCACTGCCCGCACTTCAGGCTCCAGCGTTCTCAACTCATCGAAACTGATTGGCACTAACCCTTCTACACCATTACGCTCTGCAACAGCAGCAATCTCGGAAAGAGAGTCCAACTGTTCCTTTCTGGTGGCCACAATGAGTTTGCCACACCGCGAATGAGGAATTCCACGTTCTTCACAGTATTGATAAAGGTCTTTTCGCCCTTGAACGCAAAGTCTCGCTTTATGCGAACCTGGACGATAATAAATTCCAGCATGTATGACTTCGCTATTCCGAGAACTGGTTTCCATCCCGATTCCGGCATTCTTCTCCAAAACGACAACACTTCGGCCGGAAACAGCAAACGCACGACCTATCGCTAGGCCAACCACGCCCGCTCCTACAACGACGACGTCTAACCTCACGGTCGTTCCACCACTGCTACCTGTGACTGCAAGGAAGTGTTGCGTATTTCCGAAAGACTGCGGGTAGGCGTCAGTGCCTCGGGGCTC
>CAZZLR010000310.1:0-1288 GCA_964655045.1 uncultured bacterium
CGGCTTAGCTGTTCGTCAGGAATCCCCTGGATTTATCCATGGGGAGGTTCAATTTTGTGTTCTCGGTTGCGGCATTTGCATAAATCTGATACTTTTTTGCTGAGAAAAAAAGGGAGCCAGTGTCATGGACTATTCACAAATCGCCTCTCTCCTTGGGAAAGAGGCCGAATCGCTTTTACAGCATGTCTGCCACACGATTCCTAAGGAAAAGCTGCATGCGCCGGGGGGCGATTGGGTCGACCGGATTTTTATCCCCAGCGACCGTACTCCTGCCGTACTGCGGAGCCTGCAGACTCTTTTTTCTCATGGACGGCTCGCAGGAACGGGGTATTTATCGATTTTGCCCGTCGATCAGGGGGTAGAACATGGGGCAGGAGCCTCCTTTGCCGCGAACCCTGAATATTTCGATCCGGAAAACATTGTCCGGCTGGCCATCGAAGGGGGGTGCAATGCCGTCGCTTCGACTCTGGGGGTATTGGGTAGTGTTGCCCGCAAGTATGCGCATAAGATACCGTTTTTATTGAAATTCAATCACAATGAGCTTCTTTCTTATCCGAACACGTATGACCAAACTCTCTTTGCCACGATGCGCCAAGCGCGCGATATGGGATGTATCGCGGTAGGGGCGACGATTTATTTTGGATCTCCGGAAAGCCGCCGTCAAATTCAAGAGGTCGGCCATGCGTTTGCCCTGGCGCATGAAATGGGGATGGCGACGGTGCTGTGGTGCTATTTGCGCAATAGCGCCTTCAAAGCCGATCGCGATTATCATGAATCTGCTGATATGACAGGACAAGCCAATCATTTGGGCGCCACGATTGGAGCGGATATTGTGAAACAGAAACTGCCCGAATGCAATGGTGGATTCAAGGCGCTGCAATTTGGAAAATTTTCGGAAAAAATGTATGCGGATTTATCGAGCCCTCACCCGATCGATCTCACCCGATATCAGGTCGCCAATGGGTATATGGGGCGGATCGGGTTGATTAATTCAGGAGGAGCATCGGGGAAAAATGATCTGCATGACGCGCTGGCCACGGCTGTTGTCAACAAACGCGCCGGAGGGATCGGACTCATTTCGGGAAGAAAAGCATTTCAAAAGCCCATGAAAGAAGGGGTGGCGCTTCTGCATGCGATTCAAGATGTCTATTTGTGCGGGCAAATCTCTCTGGCTTAAGAGCGTGTCTGTAAAATGAGGTTCTGTTGATTTTCGGGTTCTTTTGAGCTCATCCCGAGGCGGGGTTTTTCAAAAACGGGTTGGGAGGGGTTCGAAGCCCCTCCCAAACCA
>CAZZLR010000311.1:0-1286 GCA_964655045.1 uncultured bacterium
AAAAAATCCCTGCGTCGAAGACGCAGGGAGAATGCCGGCGATGTGTAATAAGAGTCTCTAAGGAGTTAGAATCCGTAGACAAATTCTATTTTGTATTGTCGCAATTTTTCGTTGGGGCCGATATTTTTGTTTAATGTGTTAGAGTATTTAAAATTTTGTTGTACGACTAAATTATCTGTTACCGCATAGAGGCCATCCAGCTCAAAGCCTTGGAAGTTTGTGTTGCCGCCGGCTGTGGCTTGTGTTGTGGGTCCTCCCGATCCATCTGCTTTGACAGTATAAAGACCGCTTCCCGCAGCGTTGCCTCTGCCAATGCCGATGTTGTCAAAACTGGGGTAAGCTTGCGCCTGAACGCATTGATAATCTGCATTCAGAGCCCAATCTCCCTGCTTTTTGACCACGCCAATGGAAACCCCAAAATAAGCGGCCCAATTTGCCTTTTCCCCTCCGGTAGGGATGATTTGTCTCCCATCGACGACTAAAGAGCGGACGGCAAAGTGGTTGGTCAGCGCTGCTCCATAAATCTTGATGAGTTTTTTATTGATCCACTCCGGATACATCTGATAATACGCAAGAAGCTGCGATACTAAAAATCGATAACGTTGATTTGTCAATGCCGTTTCCAACGCGGTGTTTCCCGATATGTTCTGCCCCCCGGGACGATACCAGTCGACGAGAGAATACTTTATATTCATCCCCGTATTCCCGATGGCAAGCGCCCCCATCTCCCCGATCATTCCATAGTGATTGGTAGTATCGTCGATGAGAAAAGCTCCCGTGTTAAAGTAATAGTCGCCGATGGAATCAAACGCTTTGCTGAAACGGAACAGAACGCCGTCGAAAAGGGAACCGAATTCCAACTTGGAGTCAAATACATTGATGAGATAACGCCTGCCGATCTCTGCATCAATGGTCAGGGTGTCGCCCGGCATGATGCGTCCTCCGAGATACGCCCGTTCCAGGCGGATGCTGTTGACCGTACCGCTGCGCAGTCCCATGTCATTATCGAATTCAAGCTTCGCCGAGGCCCATGTCCGCTCCGTTCTGTAGTCAAGGACGAGATTGAATTCGACGTCCCAGGCGTACATTGGCTTCGGCGTATTATATTTTCCGGGAACCAAAGAAGGATTATCTCTTTGCTGGATCCCATTCAGCCGTTCGTTGACTGCTTGAAACTTCGCGCGGACATCCCCGCTAAAAGAGAGATCCCCTCCGATTTCCTTCATGGTGACGAATCGCTTGTCCCTTAACCATCGGCGCAACGCGTCCATTTCTTTAGATTGAGG
>CAZZLR010000312.1:0-1281 GCA_964655045.1 uncultured bacterium
ACATCATCATCCCCATGGCAAGCAAAATATTGGAAACCACCATGTCGATCACAAAAAAGGGAAGATAAATTAATACCCCCACCTCGAAAGCGCTTTTGAGTTGGCTTGTGACAAAAGAGGGAACTAAGATGATAAAATCATCCATTTTCAGGTCAGCTTTATAAGGTTCTGGAAAAATGCGGTAGGCGAGCTGATAAAAGCTTTGCATGTGTTTTCCCGACGCGTTGCGTGTGAGAAAAAGACGCAGAGGTTCCTTTGCCTTATCTGCCACATTGAGGACAAAGGCCGTCGATTCGCTAGACATAATGGGGAGCGGGCCCGTTTGTTTGATCACATCCTGCGAGGCGCTATACATAGCGATCCCTGTTGGAAACATGACATAAATGGTGATGAGCAAGGCAATGCCGTTGAGCACCTGGTTCGGAGGAACCTGGGAAACGCCGAGTGCCTGTCTAAATAACGAAAGGACAACGACGATTTTCATAAACGAGGTGAGCAGCATAATGGCAAAAGGGAGTAAAGCTAAGCCCGCAATCACGGCCATTTTGACGGCAATAGGAGGATTGTTCTCGACATTTTCTTGTTGTGTCAATGGAGAGGAAGAAACACCTGCCGGAGCTGTTTGGGCATATCCAACAAAAGGAGCTATAGAAAGTAATAAAGTGAAAAACAATCGGAACATATTTAACTACTCTTAAATGATTGGAAGGCGCTTTCCAAGGCGCGCCACTGATTTTCAAGCTGTGCGTTAATAATTCCTGCCTCCGTCTCAATGATGCAGCCCCCCTGTTCAATATCATCTCGTACTTGGAGCGAAAGACTTCGAAGATGTTCAAACATGGCTTTGATTTTTGGTTTTTCTTTTTCTAAAAATTCTAGATCCTCTCTATTGACATAAATCGTGATTTTTTTGTGCTGGCTGACGGGTTTCAATGAAGTCAATATGATATCAACGATCCGATCCGGATGCAGGCGCAGCTCTTCTCCGAGAATTTTTCGAGCCGTGCTAAGGGTAAGAGGTAAGATTTTTTTCTGAATTTCTATGCGCAGTTCTTTGAGTTCCTGATCCAAGGCGAGTAAATGGACGTGGAACGATTCCATCCCTTTCTGAAATCCCTCTTGAAATCCACGCTCCCGTTCCTCTTGCGCTTCCCGCAGCCCTTTTTCAGCAAGATCCTTAGCTTCTTGCCGAGCAGTCTTGAGCACTTGGGATGCTTTTTGCAGAGTAGAAAAATCCTTGGCGGGGATCACTTTCATGCCGGGAGCCGTACACACTTCTTG
>CAZZLR010000313.1:0-1264 GCA_964655045.1 uncultured bacterium
GTTTTTATTATTTTCTTTTTCTTAAAGAAGAACATGTCATAATTATACACCAACTCCTTGTTATCGTCAATAAACAAAAAATTTTAATTTTAACGACAATCCCAATCCTATTTTTCTTCGGTTTTCTGGTTCTTTTTGCAAAAACCGGATCGAGCTGCTATTGTATATTCAAACGATCTGGAAAGTTGGTATCACATGCGGAAATTGTCCGGCCGCGAGGGTTCTCGCGCCTGTCTAAACGTCAACTTTTCAGATTGCTTAGGTATATTGGGAATATGCGTTATCAAAGCGTTCAAGGGTTTAAGAAACACTTAATTTCGGCGTCTCCGGACCATCTGGCTCATTCTTACATGATTGCGGCGCCGGATGAGCATGAGCGGAAAAAGGCGCTGCGTCTTGTATTAAACAGTTTTTCAGGCCGCGCTCCTGTTTTCTTCGATGGGGGGACGGTTGTCTTCCAAGAGGTTGCGGACGCTTTGATCTCTCCCTCCTTATTCGGGGGGGAGCCGTTGATTGTTCTGGAAAACGTGGACAAAATGGGCAAGAAGGAGGCGGCGGTTCTTGCGGAAGCATTGGACGTCCCTCGCGCCTATGGGGTCTTTGTTGGCGCCGCGGCTGCGAAGAATGCTTGCATGGCGGCTGTCGAAAAGAGGGGTGTTGTTCTCGATCTCTTAGAGGAAAAGCCCTGGGATCGAGAAAAAAGGCTGCTTGCGTCGGTGATGGAGAAAGCGATTTCTTTGGAAAAGAGGATGACCCCCGAGACAGCCTCTTTTCTCGTAGCGAGATTGGGAACTGATGCTGCCTTGCTGGATACGGAGGTGGAAAAGCTAGCCTGTTTTATCGGGGAAAGGGCGGAGATTGAACGGCAAGACATTGTTCAGCTTTCTCCTCAAACGGTCGATTCCCTGTGGGAACTAGCTGAAGCAGTGGTCTGGGGAACGGGTGAAGTTGTAGCGGAAGACGTTTCTTTTTACGGAATTCTCCCCTTGCTGCGTGCGCAACTGGAGATTGGCGCCAAGATTGCGCAACTCATCCGGCTGGATGTCGCGCGCGCGGAGTGGGGCGCATATTTACCGCGCTACCTGTATGGAAAAAAATTAGAGGAGAGGGTAGCGCAGACGCTGCGGCTCAAGCCGCCCTTTTTTCAGGCGGCTCTTAAGCTTCTCTTTGAGATCGAGACTCTTTCGCGCTCCGGGGCGTCGAATGAATCTGCTTTATTTGATATTTTTAGGGTTTCATTGCGCCATGCAGAAGGGTGAACTAT
>CAZZLR010000314.1:0-1256 GCA_964655045.1 uncultured bacterium
TAATTGGGAGAAGCCCTCGCCTTTAGGCGAGGGAGCATTCACCCTATTTTGTTGATTATAATTCGATTTTTCCTGTAAAATATAATATTAAAAACAGAGGTTTGTATGGTTAACACAGTATCTTTCGGTAATGAAAGCAGTAATTTGCAACAGTTTCAAACCGAAACGCCTCGGCTCATAGATCGAGTGGGGCGGGTTGCTTTCTATGTTTTGGCCGTGCTCAGCGTATTGTGGGTTTTTGTGCGTTTGGCTAAATGGGCGTTATGTTGGGTTGTTTCAAGTCTGATTAATGGCAAGATCGGTTTGATGAGCCGAGGGACGAAGGCAATGCACGCAGAGTCTTTAGAAAATCTGTGGAACGATCCTGAAAATAAGCGCTGGAGCAAGCTCAAGGGGCACTTTGACCTTGAAAAACCCTCCGTAAGAACCCCGGAGGGGCAAAACATTCACACAAGGCTTTTACGATCTAACAGTAACGACCCCGAGATCCCTGTAATGATTTATTTTTGCGGCGCCAATCAATCGGCTGACGATCAGCTGATGCAATTCGGGTGGCTTTTCATGCAATCGATAGACACCAAAAAACCTTGCCACTTTGTCTTTTTTGATTATCGGGATTTGGGAGAGCTGAATCAATTTTTTCCCATCGAGAGACAAACACCAAAAGAGCGTTTGACTTTAGATGGAGCGACTGTCGTCGATTGGGTGCACGGTACCCTGGGTGTTCCACTCGAAAGGATGATGATTTATGGGTTTTCAATCGGAGGCGCGATCAGCATTGAAGTTTTGAGCAAATATCAACAAACTTGCAAAGGCTCTGTGCGGTGTATTGTCAGCGATCGATCTTTTGATTCGATCTCGGAAGCGATGCGAGAAAGTGTTGGAGGAGGGTGGTACGGACGCTTTGTAGCCTGGGTTTTGGAGTCGGAAGGATATGGAACTAAGATTTCAGAAATTTGGAACGAAGTGAAGAAAGACAAAGCGCTGGTGATGTACTTAGAAAGGGATACTGTGATTCCCGAGAACGCAAGTCTTTATTCCTCCCTCAAAAAGATGGGAAAAGACACTGGTCAATCCAACGAAATTATTCTTTTCAAAGAGAAGGTTGACGTCAAACCAAGGTATCGATCCTATGAATCTCATCAAACGAGTTGGAGGCAGGTTCGAGGGATGCGCGAACTGATTTCTAACACGATCCTCACTTGAACAAAGACGCGACGCAATCCCCTAGCTTTAGCTATGGGGTCAAGGAGCGC
>CAZZLR010000315.1:0-1228 GCA_964655045.1 uncultured bacterium
TTCATTATTCTTTGGAGAAAATAAAATGCTTGATAATCATAAGAATGATTCTATTTTATTAGGAGGAGATAAATGAATAATACATTTCTTTCTTCTGTTTGCACATGGAAAGACCTTCATTCAGCAATGGTGAATGTTTCGTTTGGCTGTAAGACGCCTATGTTGGGATCGCAGTATGTGATTCTTCATACAGAAAGCGGAGAAAAAAACTTTTCCATACAGGAACTGGCAGAGAAAATAGTCTTGTTGATGAAAAAGTCCTGGAAAGAGAAAACGCTTTCTCAAGACTCTGCAATGGGTGAAGAGATTTGTGAGAGCTTCGAGAACATCAGCAATCGTTTAAAGGAACAAAAGTCTGTATTGGGGGGGGTAACTGCTTTGGTCAGGCGCCTCGTGATGATCTTATTTCCTTCGTGGTTTTCCAATGAACTGCAGTGGAACGAGCGAAAATCTGGGTTCCATTTTGGCAATGGACGGATATCTTGGAAGCATATTTTTTCTCACTCTTCGAAGGAAGAATGTTGGGATGGTTGGAGACAATTTAGACAACAGCATCCTGATTGTTACTTTTCCTATACAGTGACACGATTTACTCTCCCACAGCCTTTAGAAGAAGAGTGTCTGTTATACTCGGTTGAAATGAAATCTGTTAAAAAAGAAAAATATATTCCTTTTTTTCAAGAAAATCTCGAGATCTCCCCAGATACACATATTCAGCAGAACCATTCTTTTTCTTCAAATGGAAATGAAAACAAACTCGTCTCTTCTGACAAGACTGATCGAATGATCATCGATGGTAGCGATCTAGAAGAAGCGCTTCAGCGTAAAGAGGCAGCTTGGGCGCTCTTACAACGGGAAGGATTTGATCAGAAACAGTTGGATCCCTATGTAGAAGAGATGAGACAAAAAGAGCTAAAACGACGGGAGGCCTGTGCATGGTTCAATCAGATCGAATGCGATTTTGATCAATGGTGGGAGAAAGACTGGAGCTGCAACCAGGGGATAATGCGCCGTTGGACTTGGTATCAAGAAAATGAATTAAAAAGATTGCAAACCGCGATGCCTAGAGGGCTGCCTCGTTTACAGAGAGCAAACCTCTTGGATCCGGACTTTCCAGTCGGGGAACAGGATGAATATGTATCATCACGGAGTCCTTTTGATGATGAGCTCTATAAGTAGTGATGAGGTGTTTTAATGTCTATTCATATTGGGAATACATATGGCGAAC
>CAZZLR010000316.1:0-1216 GCA_964655045.1 uncultured bacterium
TCACGAAGAGGGAGCCTATAGCCGGCAGGACGAATAGGCTGTCGAAGAGGGCGCCCATAAAAAAAGGGGTGATATGGGCGATCAAATCGTTCATGGAAAACGAGAGGAAGCGGACAGGGGCGTCAAGCCGTTTGAGGAGAATGGGGGGCTGCATGGCGCGTTATCCGACTTTTGAAATCCATTCGACGATTTTTGGCAGATAGCAGACGGCGAGGCCGAGGCCTCCATAAATGAGGAGAGGGCGAATGGAGCCGGACATAAATGCCTGGAACAGGCCGGCGCCCATGCCGAGCGTCAGTGCGACGCGTCGGATTGTAGAGCCAAACAGAAAAGAAGAAATATTGCCGGAGATGGCATCGATTTCTTGCGCGGCTTTGACATTGTGGTCATCGCAATAGCCGGCTTGCTGCAGCAGCAAGAGCAGCGCTAGCGTTGTGGTTCCGAGGAATGTTTTATTTTGCAGGACGGATCTGGTTTTTTGCATGAAGAATTCTCCCTAGTCTATGAGTTGTATCAAACAACGAGAGCAATCTTTGCATTTTCTTAATAATTTGGTCAAGGGGAAAACAAGAGGATTCTCAAAATGATCCGGCGAGGGGGCAAGGAAACGCTGCGGAGGTGTTTTTATTTTGTATAATTATACCAAAAGAAATGAATAATGTCATATTTGTTTCTTTTGGTATTACTTGAGACTCGAGTTAATAGATTCGTCATCATTACTTTCGTGACGTTCTGTAATTAATGATTCTTCATAATTCACTTGCTCTGAATTATTAAACCCTTCTCCATCGCCATTATAATCCATTTGAAAATACCACTGAAACAGTGTGTTGTGGACGCAAGGGATGCTCGGTTCTATGTAGAATTTGTCCCATGCAACGAGACAGAAAAGCGAGCCCAAAGAGGCCAGAATATTGAGAGCGATGGCAACAGGACAGTAAAGTACGCGGACCCCCGCCCAAAGCGCTTCTCCTTTCAAGCATTTTCGCTCGTGCGAGTCGTTTTGTTCGATGAACAGAAGCTGGCCTATTTTGCTTACAAGTGCCCACAAGTCTTTGCCTCCTTGTATCAGGAGGGAAGAGCTCCCGAAAAGAACGCCATCAATAATAGGAAAATTCAAAGACATTATTAATATACACCATTAGTTGTTACATTACTATATTATACCAAAAGAAACAAATAATGTCCTATTTGAGCGCGTCAAAGCGTCGAAAAT
>CAZZLR010000317.1:0-1213 GCA_964655045.1 uncultured bacterium
ACGCGCTCAAATAGGACATTATTTGTTTCTTTTGGTATAATATCATCGGTTATTGTGTTTATGTTGATTTAAAAAACAAATATATGTTATAATTAATGTCTGTAAAAAGTGGTGTTGTTATGATCCATAACATTAATGATGCAGATATATCTCTAATGCACAAAGAATACGCCGAGGAGCTGGAAAAACAAAATAGTGGCTATGGGGTTGTTCTCATCGATGGCTTGAATCTTTCCGGCGATGCGCTTTCTGTTGTCCGCAATAGCATGGCCTCCGCTTCGGTCGCTTTGCGAGCCATTGTGGGGATGGGGATTGCCGGCGGTGTTTTGACGACCTTGGGGGGGGCAAGAATCCTGGCTGTCTCTGCTTCAAAAATTTACTATGATCGTCCATCGGGATCGAATCTTTTGTATGCTCTGGGAGAATGCGCTTTGGGGACGGTCTATACGATTACAGGAATCGCGACGATCATTGCTTATGCTTCCTTGTCTGTTTCAGTACAGATCGTGGCCGGCGCAGTGGCGAGCGTGGCTGGGCTCGTTCTCTATGGACTGATGCTCGTTTTCACGATCTATCATTTAACACGCAATATCCGATTTCAATATAAATTGAACGAACTCGAACTCGATGCAGAGTTGGATGGGGAAGATAAAAATTTACAATCCATAACAGGCCGGTTGTTGGAGGATACGGATTCTGAAGAACCGTCCCTGAAGCATCATTGGAAGAGTTTGGCTGGATATACCAGCGAGAGTCTCTGCCATACGACGCGTGTGGCGCATATACAGAAGTGGAAAAAACCCGATCTTGGGGTTCTGATACAAGAGGCAAGAAGGGAAAACATGAAGAAAATTGCCAAGCAGTGTGCATGCATCGGGCTCATCTTATTGGGAATTGCCGCTGTTTTTCTTTCTCTCTATTGTCCTATTCTATTTATATCTCCTATGCTCTTTGCCGCGGGCGCTTCCGGATGGTTGATCGTCGATTCGAGCTATGTATCGGAGAAACTGGGAAATCTTTTCTTTGTGCAAAGCAAAGAGTTCATTGATCTTTGTTCTCGACTGAATGAGCAGGGGGAGTTAGAGGTTGTTTAACCCGAGGAGGGAAACCCCGCTCTTAAGGGCGGGGGGGGTTTAAAAACGGGGTTGGAGGGGGTCGAAGCCCCTCCCAAACCAACACAATCCCAGGCCTGAATGCCTGGGGTTTTACTACC
>CAZZLR010000318.1:0-1208 GCA_964655045.1 uncultured bacterium
GCCACGTTTTTTAGACCGAAACCCAGCGGATGAAGACAAAAAAACTATAAGTCTGTTGTTTTAAATAGGTTAAGATCTGTTTAATAAGGGGTTAAAATTACTTTAGCAAGGATACTATATGGCAAAAAAGAATTCTAAACACGCTGATTCTCCCGAAAAAATCATCGACCGAGTGCGGGAACAAGATGTATTGAAGGATCTTATTCGCTCGAAAAAGTCTGAATTTATTGCCATGATTACTACGCGTGGATTAAAGCAAACTATCTACTCTGAAGAGCTCATTTCGGATCAAGTGACTCTTGAAGATCTGTTTAAAGAGGTATGACTTCCAGGGGATGGGATGGTCATCAGATGGCTATCGGCTGGCTATTTGATTAGCATGTCCGCTGTTCTTACGTGAAAAAAAAATTGACAGCGGCAGCGCTGCTCAAAAGGAAAATCACCACAAGGGAGTAAGAAAATACTTTCCGCGCCCACATGAGGGAGTTTTTTGCTTTCATCCCCGTACAGCACAAGCCCGTCCAAAGCCCCCCTGCCGCCAGAGCCACCCAAAGACCTTTTCCTCCGCAGAGAAAATGCAGTCCTGTTAAAGAAACGAAAAAAGCTAATCCGTAAACGGCCATCTGCTTTTGTACAACTCCCGCTCCGGAAACAAGGGGCAACACAGGAATAGAAGCAGCCGCATATTCTTTTGCGCGAAAAAGGGCAATTGCATAAAAGTGCGGCATTTGCCAAAACACAAGGACTAAAAACAAGAAACACCCGCGCATATCCCATGTGCCTGCGGCTGACACGTAACCGACCAAAGGAGGCATGGCCCCCGCGACGCTGCCGACTAGAGTAGCGTGAGGCGACTTGAATTTCATGAAGCTATAGCCGGCTACGTAAACGACAAACCCAAAAACAGCAAGAAACAACGCCATCTTGTTTGTGTAAAAACCCAGCAAGAAGATTCCTAACGCAAGCAGGATCAGAGAAAAGAAAAAAGCACGCCCCCGAGAGATCGCACCGCATGCCAGAGCCCGTTTTTTCGTCCGCTCCATTAAGGCGTCAATGTTCCGGTCAATGATATTATTCAATACGCAAGAAGAGCCCATCACACACGCAAGAGCGCTCAGCATGGCAAAAAAAGAACCGGCATCCATCGGATGCTGCGCCGCCAAAAAAAAACCGGCTGCGGCAGTCATTAAGTTTCCAAATAAAATCCC
>CAZZLR010000319.1:0-1206 GCA_964655045.1 uncultured bacterium
TTGCCAAGGGCAAGTCCTTCCTCTTTGCCGATAGCGATTCCTTCTTCTTTGCCAAGGACAAGTCCTTGATAATGTGCTTGCTGTATTTTGTAATCCTCTTTCGCTTTGCGGTCGTTTTCATACTTTTCAAATTGCTCGTAGGCTCGAATATCTGCTTCATTCCATGAAAAATGCTCCAACTCTCTATACGCTTTATTGAGGACAAGGTTTTGTCCGCTGATCCTTGGAACGTCGGCAAAGGAGGTGTTGGCGGCATGTTTGAAGAAGTACGCCCATTTTTCTATAATACCGGAGAGTTCTTCGATCCCTTTATTGAATTTGGTTAACTCTAAGAAAGTAAATGAAAAATCTTTCAGATCGTTTTCTAGCGTCATCTTATCTAAAATAATATGATCCGACTTATATTCTGTCTTGTTCGGAAACATGTTAAAATCAACAATGGCTAGGAAAATAATCTCTTTGAGATTTTCATATTTGCTGCCGACCGAGGCTTGAGAAACATAGGCTTTGGCAGCATAGTACTGCGCCCTTTTTTCAAATCCGGGCTGTTTCGCTACCTGCATCTCTACGATATAACGGTTTCCCTGTTCATCTTCGCATAAAACATCGACCATGCTTTGCTTTAGGTAGGCAGCTTCTGGATCTTGCGATGTTTTTAAAAAAGTTACATCCTTGATCTTTTCTTTGTTTTTAAAAACAATCATGTCGTTGAGAAAGTGAATCAAAATGTCTTTGTTACTTTCTGTTCCAAAGACTTTTTTAAAGGCGAAATCGTTTTTAGGGTCGAGAAATGTGGAAGAAAACATAAAGCTTCTTTTGTTTTTTTACGGTCGGCTCTCCTTCAGAGACTAACAAAAAACAAAAAAGAAAACAAGGTATCCCCAAACACCCTCCAAACACCCTGGAAAGTTGTTTGGGTATACTCTTCTTTCACGCAGCTGGAATATGAATTTATTTATTGCTTTTGGTATAAACTCTCGTGAAGGATAGTTTTGATTTCTTCCACGGAGAGTTTTAAGATATCGGAGATCATTTCTATAGGCATTTTCGCATAGCTCAATTCGCGAATCATTTTCACTTTCATTTCAAGAATTCCGGCCTCTCTTCCCAAAGCCATTCCCTCCTCTTTGCCGATAGCGATTCCTTCTTCTTTGCCAAGGGCAAGTCCTTCCTCTTTGCCGATAGCGATTCCTTCTTCTTTGCCAA
>CAZZLR010000320.1:0-1203 GCA_964655045.1 uncultured bacterium
TGACCTTGCCCCCTTCTTTAGTCCAATCTTAGTTAGAGGTTCCGGTTAATTTCCTTTCCTCTTGAGCCACCTCATCCGGAGTCTTTCCGTTGAGGGAACTATGAGGACGTCGTTTATTGTACTCTTCTCTCCAGGTCTCCACAAGCCTCTTTGCTTCTTGCAGATTCACGAAGATGTTTTCATTCAGGCATTCATCACGAAGCTTCCCATTGAAGCTTTCGATATATCCGTTTTGGTAGGGCTTGCCCGGTTGGATATAATCCCATCGTATTCCCTGTTCTTGACACCACCGCAAGATTGCCATGCTGGTAAATTCTGTACCGTTATCACTCAAAATCCTGTCAGGCTTTCCTCGGGCCTCTATGACTTGTTCCAGCTCCTCGCAAACTCGGCGCCCATTCAGGGATGTATCCACTGCAATTTTGATGCTCTCTCTGGTAAAATCATCTACTACCGTCAGCATCCGGATTCTCCTCCCGTTAGCGAGCACATCATGCACAAAATCCAACGACCACTCTTGATTCTTTTTTGTTAAAGCCATTGCAACCACTCTTGTTCCCAAGGCTCGTTTGCGACCACTGCGTTTGAGTACTTTTAGTCCCAGCTGCTTGTAAATTCTGAACAACTTCTTGTGATTAATGGACACCCCTTCACGCTTGAGAAGCACATGAATGCGCCTGTATCCATAACGACGCTTTTCATGAGCAATAGCGGTTATCCTTCCCTTCAAAAGCCCTTCTTCAGGCTTGTGGCTCACGTAGCGTATGCTCGCTCGATTTGCCCCCACAAGCTGACATGTCCGCCTTTCACTACGGCCATGGGCTTCAACCATGGCCTGGCAACATGCTCGTTTTGCCTGCGGGGTTACCACTTTTTTGAGAGCATGTCCTTGAGAGCAACAATATCGAGTTGTTGATCGGCAACAATTCGTTTCAATCGGGAGTTCTCCAACTCCAGAGCTCTGAGACGTTGCGCTTCAGGAACGGTCATATTCGCATACTTGCTCTTCCAGAGATAATACGTGGCGTCAGAAATACCATGCCGACGACATAGTTCGGCTACTTTAGCTCCTGCTTGGGCCTCTCCGAGGATCTTGATGATTTGTTCTTCTGTGAATCTGCTTTTCATGGTTCGTGTCCTTTTGGGTTATCAGTTTACACGAACCTCTAATCTTTAGTGGACTAGTTTTTGGGGATCAGGTCA
>CAZZLR010000321.1:0-1188 GCA_964655045.1 uncultured bacterium
ACCGCATACCGAAAAGAAGGGAAGGAAAGGTATCGGGCTTTAGAAGAATTTTATAACAATATTTTATTGGAACTCTCTTTAGTCGTGGGGATTTTCCACCTTTCCCTCTCTTTTTTCCGTTGGACGCTGCGTAATCCGGCGGGTCTGGGCTGGGTTTGCTTTATGGTCGGCGGCTATCTCTACTGCCCCACTTACCTCGAAGCGACGACGATTGCAAATTTTGCGGGGATTGTCTCTAAACCGCTGGCAAAAACACTAGGACTCCAGCTCCTCGCTTTAGGCCCCTGCTTTGTCTTGCTTACGGCCTTGCTGCAAAGAAAGGGGGCGGGAGCCCTCTTCGAGTTAACGCATGGGATTCAAATATTTTCTGATGTTTTGTCCTATTTGCGTTTATACGCGCTGGCTTTGGCAGGCATGGTCATGGCGGAGACTGTCAATACGACCTTGGGAATTGAGATGGGGGCGGTGGGAACGGTCGCGGTCGTTCTGCTGGGCCATTTCCTGAACATTACCCTCTCTTTGATGTCCGCGGCGATTCATGGATTGCGATTGAACTTTCTTGAATGGTACCGCTACAGTTTCGAGGGGGGAGGAAGGATGTTTAACCCATTGAGAATCAGAAAATAAGAATTATTTAGGAGATGTTATGGATTATGATATGATAGGACCTGCGATTGTCATGGCGCTGGGGTGTTTCGCAAGCTGTATAGGGTGCGGAATTTCCGGCATGGCGTCCCACGCAATTATGTCGCGCGTTGAAGAGGGCCATGCAAAGTTTATCGCCCTTGCGGCGATTCCGGCTTCACAGTCGATTTACGGACTCATTCTCATGGTAATGATGAAAGGTGCGATTAAGGCGGGGACGTTGAGCGGACTAGCTGGGATTGGGATTGGTTTTTTTGTCGGCCTGGTATTGATCGCTTCCTCGCTCTTTCAAGGAAAATGCTGCGTTACGGCAATTCAGGCCTCTGCGAAACAACCGGCTATCTATGGTAAAACGCTCGCTGCGATTACGATCATTGAGTCTTTTGCTTTGTTTGCCTTCGTTTTTGCGCTCCTTTTGCTTTCGTAGTCATATCCGCGGGTTGTAAAAGGGGAGGAAAGGCGCTGCATCGGCTTAGCTTTATACCAAAGGCGACAAATAATCCTAGGTTAGGCCATGTTCCGTTTCTTCGAAATCTTTGTCCG
>CAZZLR010000322.1:0-1186 GCA_964655045.1 uncultured bacterium
ACGATCGTCGATTTATCGACAGCTTTCACGCAGCTGAAATATGACATTATTTGTTGCTTTTGGTATTAGGTTGTTTGGGTATATACCGAGCATAGTTCGGTATATACTGCAATGGTACAATCTACACAAGAAATGCAATGACGGAAGAGGTAGGATTCGAACCCACGAGCCCTTGCAGGCTTCCTGTTTTCAAGACAGGCGCAATCGGCCACTCTGCCACTCTTCCAAAGAAAGAATCAATCTTATTCGAACTTATGAAAAAAATTCAAGGAAATTGCGAGAGAAAGCGAAGATCGTTACTCGTAAACAAACGGATATCCGAAACGCCCATTTGAAGCATTGCAAGCCTTTCAATCCCCATACCCCATGCATAGCCGGAAAAGACTTCAGGATCAATCTTCCCTTTTTGCAGTACCTTCGGATGGATCATCCCTGCGCCCAACACTTCCAACCACCCTGTCTTCTTACAAATACGGCATCCGGTTCCTTTGCATGCAGTGCAGCGCACATCCACTTCCACCCCAGGTTCCACAAAAGGAAAATAACTCGGACGAAAACGCGTCTGCACTTTTTCTCCCAATAGCTTACTTAAGAACTCATCCATCGTGGCAAATAAATCTGCGAAAGAGACGTTTTTATCAATATAAAAACCCTCAACTTGATGGAAAAACACATGGGATCTTGCAGAAATATCCTCATTGCGAAAAGCCCTTCCCGGCGCTACAATGCGCAAAGGAGGCTCAAAATTCTCCATCGCATGCACTTGCACATTGCTCGTATGCGTGCGCAATAACCAGTCCCCGCCTAAATAAAACGTGTCCTGCATGTCTCGGGCAGGATGGTCGGGAGCGAAATTCAATCCTTCGAAATTGTAATAATCTGAATCTACATCAGGGCCTAGCTGCACGGAAAATCCCATGCCAATCAGAATGTCGGTTATTCTTTCCACCATTTGGGATAAAGGGTGGATGCGCCCGGAAAAAGAACGCCTCCCCGGAAGCGTAATGTCAATTTTCTCTTTTGCAAAAGCGCTCAGCGTCTCTTCTTCTTTCAAACGAGCCAGAGTATGAACCCAGTGAGCCGTCAACTCCTCTTTCAGATCATTGATTAACTTACCCAAATGAGGCCGTTCATCCGCCGAGGCCGTCTTCAGTCCGCTCATCAAAGATTGGATCGCCCCTTTTTT
>CAZZLR010000323.1:0-1181 GCA_964655045.1 uncultured bacterium
TTGAACAAAGACGCGACGCAATCCCCTAGCTTTAGCTATGGGGTCAAGGAGCGCGATTGCTTCTAAATTCGGATTCTAAGTATAATCGCTCGCATGATCCAGCGACAAATCAAACTAAAATTAAAGCCCAAGCAGGAATGCCTCTTAATGGGGTGGCTGATCATGCTAAAATGTGTCTGGAACTGGGCTATCCGTAAAATCGAGCTGGATGCCAAGGACGGCAGATATTACAGAAAACAAGATTTCCAAAATTTGCTTGCTGGGCATGGAAAGAAAATGGAGGTGCCTTCGCATACGCTGCAAGGGATTCTCTTGATGGCGTGGGATGCCTGGGATCGCTGTTTTAAAAAAATCTCAAAAAAACCTCGTCTTAAAGGGGTTCGCAATAAGCTTAATTCCATCCCATTCCCCGACCCGATTAAATACCCTATAGACCAACGGATAAGGCTTCCTGGAATTGGAGTCCTGCGCTTTCATAAACAAGATCTACCAGAGGGAAGAATTAAATGCGGAAGGATCGTCAAAAGAGCCTCTGGTTGGTATTTGTGTTTGTTTTTCGATGTTGACGCAAAGGCGATTCCAGCAAAAGGCGATGGGAAAATAGGCATAGATCCTGGATACAAGACGACTCTTGCGCTTTCGACAGGAGAAAAGATCTCTATGCCCAAAGAATTTCAAAAGAGACAAGAAAGGTTAGCGCAAGCGCAGCGAGGAAAGCGCAGAAAACTGATAGCACGGCTGCACGAACGCATAAAGAATACCCGAAAGGACAATAATCACAAGATTTCTCATAGAATCGTTTCGGAAAATGCTTTTATCGCGTTCAGTAAAGACAATATCAGGGGGATAGCAAGAAGCTATGGAAAATCCGTGGCGGAGGCTTCCCACGCCCAACTTCGGCAAATGATTTCCTACAAATGCATTGCAAGCGGTAGGAAATTCGTCGAGGTTGGTTCAAAATTTTCTACCATGACCTGCTCGCACTGTTTGGCCAAAACAGGCCCGACAGGAAAGGCAGGCTTGTCGGTAAGGCAGTGGGAGTGTATAGAGTGTAGGACTCTGCATGATCGTGATGTTAACGCAGCGATCATAACTCTCATTGTTGGGCTCGGAATGAGCCTCGAGAGAGCGGCTTAGCTGTTCGTCAGGAATCCCCTGGATTTATCCATGGGGAGGTTCAA
>CAZZLR010000324.1:0-1181 GCA_964655045.1 uncultured bacterium
TTCTTCTTATCCTCATCCTATCAGGCCCTCCGATCATTATCAGTATGGTTTTAGGTCTTTTTGTCGCAATTTTCCAGGCCGCCACGCAAATTCAAGAGCAGACGCTTTCTTTCACAGTCAAACTTTTCGCCGTTGTGTTCACTATTATTATTTTAGGGGGATGGCTGGGGGCGCAAGTCATGCAATTCACATCGCAAATCTTCACAAGCATTCCTCGCTGGGGCGCCATGTCGTGAATACGTACAATGCGACGGAAAGCTATCTCTCTTTGCTCTTCAATCTTCCTAAACTCGAACCGATGACGGTGTTAGCCGTTTTTTTCTTGACGCTGGCGCGATTAGTTCCTCTTGTCACCCTGGCTCCTTTTCTCGGCGCCAAAAACCTTCCCGCTCCGATCCGCATGCTCTTTAGCATTTCCTTGCTCGCCCTTTTCCTTCCGCAGAATCTCCTTGCTGTCCATCAAAACATTGCATTCGACGGAAGATTCATTGGGTTTATGCTCAAGGAAGGGATCTTCGGATTTGCCTTGGGCTTCTTAGCAACCGTACCATTTCTCATCGCGCAAATGGCTGGCAGTTTAATCGATTTTCAACGAGGGGCCTCCTCTCTCCAGGTTTCCGATCCTACTACGCATTCGCAGACAGGCCCCATTGGCCTTTTATTCAACTACTCTCTGATCGCCCTGTTTTTTATTTTAGATGGACCCTTCCTATATCTCAATGGGATCGCCGACTCCTATCGGATGATTCCCGTAGACGCTCTCGCCGCTCCCGAGTTTCTCAACATGCATCATGGAGAAATGCCCCTTTGGAAACAAATCTATAGTCTTGCGGGAATGATGATGGCCATCGCTACGCAGCTAGCAGCACCCGCTTTGATTGGAGTGCTTTTGACCGATTTGTTTCTGGGGATCGCCAATCGCTTGGCGCCCCAGGTGCAAATCGTATTCTTAGGCATTGCCTTAAAATCATGGGTAGGCATTGCTTTGATGACAGCCGCTTGGGGAATCATCATCCGCGTAATTGGACAAGAAGCCATCGGCTGGTTTCAGACTGTCAACAATTTGATCCAGGGGTTGCATCCCTAATACCAAAAGAAAAAAATTTGGTATAATATATTGTTTGGGTGTGAAAACCCAGGCCTTAAGGCCTGGGATTGTGTTGGTTTGGGAGGGGCTTCGA
>CAZZLR010000325.1:0-1178 GCA_964655045.1 uncultured bacterium
TTTCTCTTTTTTTGATGTGTTTTCAGCAGACGTTTTCTTGCAATAGCAAGGGCTGCTTTCAAATCGAAAAGGGGGGTTGAGAAATTGAGTACTTTGGGTAGAAGCCGATAGGCTTAAAGAAGTCACACTCTGGTGACGATTTCGATGGTGATGGGATAAAGCTCTTCGACCATTTTCCGTTTTGTCTGGCTGAGCGCCGTATCCTTGCCTTTGGTATCAACGAAGCTGATATCTCCATTTGAATAAAACACCTGAAAATCACAGACATACCGAATATTCCCAGGGAGATCAAATGGGATCTGACGTAGGAAAAACAGTACTTGTCCGCAACCTTGCAGCATGCGCAGCTTGTCGTAATACCTGGCCTCGAGTTTAGAAGGGAACTTCTTTCCATCTCGCTCACATCGAACCGCGCCAAATTTGTGTCTTGCTTTGGCTGGTTTGTAAAATCTGATGGCCATTGTTATCTCTCTTTATTGTCTCCTGGTTGAACGATTTTATTTTGTCAGATGCCTATATTTCTTTGAACCTTCATAATGAATAGACAAGCTGTAAAGTGCAAATGTTAATTTTTCGAGGGAGCATATTCACTGAATGCACAACATGCCTGGAACCCGAGCCGTTCATATAACCGGCATCCTTGTTGCGAAGCCTGTAACGTTGCTATGAAATATCCTTTGCTTTTCGCTCTCTGCAACAAGTAGTGCATCATAGCTGTTCCAAATCCTCGTTTTCTCAAATCAGGAACCGTTGCAACATAATAAATGCCAGCGACGTTCGCATGCGTCACTAGGACGCCCGTGATACTGGGTCTCCCTTCAAAATTGGCAAGATAGAGTTCAACAGATGTGTCTCCTGCATAAATCGAAGGCGGTAGATGAGAATAAATACATTCAAATGCCAAAGAGGATCCCACCACCGATTCAATAACCGTAGCGAAGCTTCTCAACTGGGACGCCGATTCCACGCGTTGGAAAACAAGCGAAGACGGAGGAGAAGCAGGAGTAAAATCGTTTAAATGCAAAAACATCCCGACGTTTTTCTCTTTGAAATACAGCCCTTCATTCAGTAAAGCATCTACCAGACTGGCAGGGGAGTCTGCTTCAGAAACCCACCAGGAGAAAGGGAGATTAAATCTGTGAAATAGACTTTTGATATGACGAATCCTATCGCGAACA
>CAZZLR010000326.1:0-1176 GCA_964655045.1 uncultured bacterium
TCCGTAATACCCACGCTTTTTTTATGTAAGAAACTTTTTAACGCTTCTTTCGCCCTCGCGTCTTCCAAAATCGCGAGCAAGGAGACAAGATTGAGCCGAGTCATCTGATCGACTGCTTCAGGGTAATTGGGAATATGATCCACATGGCGCACCTGACTTGGAGCTAGTACCTGAAATAGGGGATTGTAACGGGTGTCCCACATCCATAGTTTTTTTTCATTTTGTAGAAAATCGTAAATACAATCGCAACCGAGATCGGTGAAAACTCTTTGCCCCAAAAGCCCCAAAGCCAGATTCACCCTCACGTAAGGGTCCCGATTTTCCTCCAACATTTTTACGGAAAGATCAATCCCCCGGCTTCCCCCAGCGCTAAGGGCTGCCGCAGCGAGCCGTCTGTTTTCAGCGGCAGGATCGTTCAACCATTTTTCAAAAGCCGGACGGCTCAAGGAAGGATCGATAAACAATGCCGCCCAAGCCGCCGTTATCGCCACAGAGGGATGGGAATCTTTTAAGGAAAACGCTAGAGCCTCCCTGGCCTCCGCTTCCTCGATGCAATGGCGGTAATATAAGCCAAATGCATTGAGAGCGGCAATGCGCACGTCGGGATGAGGATCGCGCGTCATCCGCATCACCTCGCCGGCCGCTCCGGCAATTTCAAAATGCGCCGCCGCGGAACAGGCAAGATGACGGATTCCGGCGCGGTTGCTTGTCGCAAGCTTTTTGAATTCTTCCGGAGAAATATTCTCGTAAATATTGAGCAGCGCTTCAATCGCATATTGTCTTTCTTCATAGGTCGAACGATCCGATTGGACGATGGCCTTCAAAGAATCGGCGAGCGGACGAATTTGCAATGCGCCGGCCGCTTTGATCGCTTCTAATCGAACTACCCAGACTTTTTCTTCAACCATAAGCCGCGCCACTTCATCCTTCAACGGCGCGTCCCGATAAGAAGGAGCCATCTGAAGGGCAATGGAACGCAACACCGCGTTCGAATCGCGCATCATCCGCTTTAAAATGGCCACGGCTCTTGCATCCTGCGTCAAATAAGCCCCAATCATCGCAGCGAGCTTGACCCCGTTTTGCGTAGAATCTATCCCCCGCCGCAACACACTCCAGGCAACCTCCTCAAGAAGGTTTCGATCCGAAATGAGGTCTGGATATTTTAAAGATAATACA
>CAZZLR010000327.1:0-1153 GCA_964655045.1 uncultured bacterium
GATCGTAACATGGCATTGTATTGACTTAATACTATGCCATTTACGATCGTCGATTGATCGACAGCTTTCACGCAGTTGAAATATGACATTATTTGTTTCTTTTGGTATAATACCAAAAGTGACCCAGCCTTTAAGAGCTGTGTTTTTCAAACAACGGGTTGGGAGGGGTTCGAAGCTCCTCCTAAACCAAGGCATGATTCCGTATGCGCGGAAAAAGGGTGTTTGTGCTGTTCGAGTAGGTCGAAATGGGTGATTTGTCCCACGTGGAGGGGAACGGCTGTGGCGTAGCCTTGTTCCAGGAGGGCGATATCGCTGTCAGGGTCTTCTTCGCAAGCTAGCCATTTTCCTCCCAGCCAGTAGTATGGGGTTCCTTCAGGATGGGTTCTTTGTTCGGGTTGCTCTGCCCAGTAACCTTTCCCTTGCTTTGCTAAGCGAAGTCCTTTGATTACGCGAGCGGCATGGTAAGGGAAATTTACATTGAGAATGGTTTCAGGGGGCAGGGGGTGGGAAAGAAAATATTGAATGATGGGAAGCAGGTAAGGTTGGGTCGCGCTTAAAGGGGGCGGCGTCATGTCGGAAAAAGAGAAAGCGATTCCTGGGATTCCTTTAAAAGCTCCTTCGATCACGCCTCCCACGGTGCCGCTGTAGAGAACGGTGCGTCCCGCATTCGAGCCCTTATTGATTCCCGATAGGATCAGATCGGGCTTTTTTTTCAAGAGCACGTTGAGCGCCATTTTCACGCAGTCGGCCGGAGTGCCGCTAATGCTCCATGCGGGGAAGTTTTTCTCCCAGGGAACTTCTTCGATGAGGAGAGGTTTATTCCATGTGATCGAGAGGCCGGCTCCCGATTTTTCACGGGAAGGAGCGGCGATTGCGATATCGGCGTAGTCTTGAACCGATTGGCAGAGATGGACTAGGCCGGGGGCGTGGACGCCGTCATCATTCGTAATGAGGAAGAAGGGACGTTTCATATTTTTTCTTTTGGTATTAATTTATGGATCTTGTTCTTGACGCTGTGGCTCGGGAAACGCCTAAAATCGTCACCGTTCCCACCGCGAAACCTGCGACAGTCGCACCAACGTGGAAGGGACCGTTGAGGAGGGGCCAAAGGGCGCCTGCTAGACCTCCTGATAAGATGCCGTAAAAAGCCCCG
>CAZZLR010000328.1:0-1153 GCA_964655045.1 uncultured bacterium
AGGCGGCCGCACCCCCTTGGCGGCCACCACCGCCGGCGTCGCCGAAGTCAAAATCGCCTCCAGCCTTTCTTCTTTTGTTTTTGCATCGAGTCTTTTTAAATAACCCACCTCCTGCTTGCCGATGACAAGAATGCGGGTCGCGACAAACCCTTTCAGAAACCCCGCTAAACTCAAGCCGGGGCGATGTACTTCCGCCCGATGAATGCAGCGGTGCATCCCCCTTTTACCGGATAGAACGGTTAATCCAAGCCTTTTTCCGTATTGTTCATAAAGATTCTGGACTGAATACATAATTTCCTAAGGAGCGACTTCCATCCCTTCCAAATACAGAGCAAGCCATTCCAAGAATGTGGAAAACGCGCCGCTCTCTTCCGCAAATTCCGGAGAACTCGTATCCGATACCGTATCGTCAATACCGGAAAAATAAACATTCCCCATTTCAAACCCGGGATACCAATCTGCATAAAAACATTGAAAAGAATTAAATCCAGACACCTCAAAGAAAGGGACGAGAGCCGCCGCGTCGACAACGAGAGATCCCGAACGGACAGCCCTTGACGAAGACAAAATCATGTCCATCACTTTGCGCCTTGCGGCAGGAATCTCTTCAAATCGCAAAACCCCCGTATCGGATAATTTTCCAAAACCGTTATGGATCTGTGCAAAAGCCATCCAATCGCCGGGGAAAGGAAAGTCCATCTCTATTTTTAAATCGCGAAGCGATCCTTCGTCAGCAGGAAGAAAACCGCGAAAAAAAGAACCGTTGTCCCGCAAACTGTATACGAGCTGAGGAATCCAAACTCCTTTTTGCTTTGCCAGGACCACGCAGACGTCTTCCAAAGAGGAAAAAAACTTAGCGATCAAAGCATGCGCCTTAGGCTGAAAAGGAAGCCGTTTTTGCCAAAACCCCAAAGCGAATTCCACCCGATCGCCAGGAGGAATCAAGGTCAGCTCGAACCATCCCCTGGGAAAACAAGGCGCCAAAGACAATACCTCATCGAAACTTTTCATGGGAGTTTCGGTCAAAATCCGAACTCCCTCAAAGTCTCCGGATTCATAAAAGAACTTGCGTGCGAGTGCGTTCATAACTATATATAAAGTATACCTCAATAGAGGTTCTGAACGCAAGAGATTGCAAAAAATAGAAAAACTC
>CAZZLR010000329.1:0-1139 GCA_964655045.1 uncultured bacterium
ATACCATTTATCAAAAATAACTTTTAGTTTATAGTCACTCATTTTTCACCAACGTGAGGATGAAGATGGGTAGACTAAAAGATGAAATTGCTAAGCTCGCAGGAACTGATTTTTTTAGGCTCGCAAAAACAGAGCCGCATCCAAGAACGCGTATCCGGCTTCTTGCTTTAGGACATCTCGGTTCAGGCAAAACAAAAACCGAAGTAGCCGAAATGTTCCATGTTACCTTTCCCTCTTTACGCCAGTGGTTAACCAGATTTATTGCTGAGGGCATAGATGGACTGAATGAAAAGCCAGGCAAGGGACGCAAGAGAAAATTATCCCTCGAGCAAGAAGAAGAATTTCGGCAGCAAGTAGAAGAATTACAGGAAAATCGCGAAGGTGGAAGAGTAAGAGCACAAGACATACAAGTTTTGCTAAAGGAAAAATTCTGCATAGATCATGCTCTGCCGAGTGTTTATCACGTGCTTGAGAGGTCTGGTCTATCATGGATCTCCTCTCGATCTAAGCACCCAAAATCAGACCCCTTGGCACAAGAGGACTTTAAAAAAAATTCCAAGAAAAAGTAGCCGAAGTAGTGCCCAAAGATGTTCCCCATGAACATATCGAGATCTGGTTCCAAGACGAAGCAAGAGTTGGGCAGAGAGGCACAGTGACTCGAGTTTGGGCGCGTCGAGGCACTCGTCCTCGAGTAATTAGGCAACAGCAATTTGAATACGCCTATATTTTCGGCGCTGTTTGTCCTATGAGAGATGAAGCAGTTGGGTTAGTGATGCCGACCATTGGCATGGATTGCATGCAGCAACATCTCGATGAGATTGCAAAACAAATTGAGCTTGGAAATCATGCTGTTATCGTCTTTGACCGAGCGGCTTGGCATACTACAAAAAAACTACGCCTGCCTAAAAACATATCGCTCTTGCCTTTACCACCGGCATCGCCTGAGTTAAATCCGACAGAACAAGTATGGCAAGTGCTCAGAGACCGATATTTGGCGAATCGATGCTTCCAATCTTATGACCATGTTCTCGAAAGCTGCTGTGACGCTTGGAATGCTTTTACTTCAAACACTGGCGCTGTTCGTGATTTGTGTTCGAGAGAGTGGGCAAAAACTAAAAGTTATTTTTGATAAATGGTAT
>CAZZLR010000330.1:0-1134 GCA_964655045.1 uncultured bacterium
AGAAATCAAGTTTTTTAAAAATGTTGAAAAAATTGTTCTAACCAATAATCAATTGACTACACTGCCCGCTGCAATAGGAGAACTGAAATTATTAAATAAATTAAATATCTCTTTCAATATGTTGAGGCGTATTCCTTTTATCATTGATTCGTTAGAAAAATTGTCACATTTAGAGATGAGTAACAACCAATTGGAATTCATACCGGCGGAAATATTTAAACTCCCGTCTTTAATCTCTTTGGATCTCGAGGGGAATCTGATTAGCTCATTGAACTTCGAGGTTCCAACTCAATCTTCTCTGAGAGAACTACATCTTGGAAATAATAAGCTTAAAGCCATTCCTAAGAGCTTTGAAGCTTTTCAAAACCTAGAGCTGCTCTATTTAAATGGCAACGAGCTGAAAGAATACCCTGAATTCTTGAAAAATATGTCTCCACGGTGTTGTATAACAGCTAAAAACAATAGAGGCTTTGACTTGGAAGCTGCAATCATTAAAGATAGAGAGGCTAAGGAGGATAAATATCTGATCCGATTATTTACAGAATTGGGGCGAGAAATAGAGATTCCAGATTTTGGGGGATCTGAAGAACCCATTGCAAGTAATATTCGTGCTTGGATGAACCATAAAGATAATGAAGAAAAATTACTTAATGTAAAAAAACTAGAATTGATTGGACCTATTCTTCCAAAAGAAATTAAACTGTTAAAAGACTTGGAAGGGCTTAAGTTGCGGTATGTTGACCATCTTCCAGGAGAGATAGCTTCTCTCCAAAAATTGAAGAGTCTTGAGATATTTACATCTAAATTACAGCGGTTTCCGCTAGCGTTCGATGTTTCGAAGTTAGATATGTTTGAAATCGATGCAAAGCCACAAAATCCGTTAAAATTAAAATCATTTAAAATTAGCATTGATAATTTTTCAGAAATTAAACCTAACATTCTTGATATGATTAATCTTGAGGAGTTAGATGTTCGTGGGATAGAGATTTCTTCATTTTTTTATGATAATCATTTTCTTCAGAAAATGAGAAATTTAAAGAGTCTCTCTATTGGTAATCATTTGAATCGTCAAGGCACAGAATCTTGGTTGTCACTTTTTTGGTATGGGTTGCACTGCCATTCTGAAAGCCTTGA
>CAZZLR010000331.1:0-1109 GCA_964655045.1 uncultured bacterium
GATCCGATAGTCACAAAAAGTTTGGTACCATCAAGTGATGCAATAATATTTTTAGTCCAGTGATAATTAATATCACCCTCTGGTAAATCTACTATTTTTTCAGGAGGATATTTTTTTATATCAATTTTTGTATCCCCTAACTCATAATGGAAACGCATAACCGCATTAGTATTAGCAACATATAGATCGTTACCGATTAATGCCATACCAAAGGGTGAGTGTAATTCTGTTAAAAAATCGCTTGAATATTCTGCGATACCATCACTATTTTTATCTCGAAGAAGACTTATTTTATCTGGGCTATCAATCCCCGCCCCAGCGCGTTTCATAATATATTTTGCAACAAGGTCTTTTAAACTTGATGTTTTTTTAGGTGGTTGTTTATTAGATTGTGCAACTAATACATCCCCATTAGGCAAGACATATAACCAGCGAGGATGTATTAATTCTTTTGAATAAAGATTGATATTAAAACCCTCTTTTACATGAGGCATTCGACCCTGAGGCCATTGTGAGGCTTTTGCAATAATGACCGTTGGAATTATTGATGGACTTGGTTCAGGTAATTGCGGATTTTTTCCTACACTTGAAATGGGTAAATCTGCGGAAGGTATTGTTTGACAGGAATAAAGAATAACTATTAAAAAAATGGAAATAATTTTTTTCATCAGTGTATCTTACTAGCTTTTTGATTCTTTATTCACGCACTCTTTTTTTCTTCTCTGCTTTTAACACTCCCAAACCTTCTTCAATCTTAATAAATACTGTAGTTATCGCATTTTGGGAGATTAGCTAAAAGGTTCAAGCAGATGATAATTAAAAGGTGTATCTAACAGAATTGATCAAATAAAAAAACCACTATTTTATAGTGGCTTTTTTACGCTCTGATTTACTATTTCTTTTTACTAAAAAATAAATACTTAATAAAAGAAGCAATTCCTAAGACTAAAAACGTTGTCATTAGTAAACACATAATTACCATATGCCAACAATGCCCTTCACCCATCATATGTTCCATACTATTTCTCCTTTATAAAATTAACTTATTAACCACGGTGCTACAAAAGCCATAAAGCCACCTATTAAAAATACTGTCACTGAAAAATAAT
>CAZZLR010000332.1:0-1081 GCA_964655045.1 uncultured bacterium
TTTGCTTCGGCATAGCTCAGGCAAAGAGCAGAGCTGCCAGAGAAAGTCCGAGCGTTCCAAATACAGGGATTTTGACGGGTTTAACCGAGTACCTGCAATAAGCGATATTCAGAAGGCAAAGAACGATCAACGCGGGATACAAAAGATCGAGGACGAAAGCGATGAGATGGATAATCTTTTCAAACCCAAGATTCGCAAAAGCGATCGTTACGGCAAGAGTCAAGATTAAAGCCATCGCTGAAGAGGTTCTCTCCTTCAGAATATCCTTGCAAAAGTAGGCGGAAGAAATCGACGCCAGGGAGATCGCGGTCGTCAAGCAGGCGAAGAAGACGGCAACCGCCGAAATGAAGGCGCCCCAAGGGCCGAGCACTTGCAATGCCAGCGCGCGCAGCAAGTTTTCCGGCGCGACCGTTTCCTTTAATTGTCCGCTATAGTGCACTGACAGCCAGCACAGCCCGGCGTAAGTGAGCATGAGGAGGAAAGCAGCTACGAAGCTAGTGCCGATCATTTTCTTACGGACGGCTCGCTCCGAGGCTTCCCCTTGGGCAAGGTGAGGAAGAATCATGGTCGCAAAAAGGAGCGAGGAAATGAGATCCATTGTCAAATATCCCCCTTTAAGCCCTTGCAAAAAATGAAAGGGGGCGCCGGCTGCGGCTTCGGGAGCCGCGGGAGGGTTTTTCATCCCGGCAAAGACCAAGGCGGCGAGCGATGCAAGGAGAATCGGCGTCAGCGCGTTTCCCAAAAGATCGACGATTTTCTGGGGGCGGTATGTCAAAAGAAAGACCACGCCGCCGATGAAAAGGCTGAACGAAAAAAGCGATACGGAAGAAAAAAAAGGATGAACGCTCGCATGCATCAGCGTAAAAAGACGCGATATGCACAAAGGACCTTGCACGATTTGGAGCAGGAGCAGGAGCCAAAATGCGGGTCTTTTTCCTAAACGCGCTAAGAAATGATGCAAATTTCCTTTGAATAGCATCATGGAAATCAGGCCGAGAAAAGGAAAAGCGACGGCGGAAATCATCAATCCGAGAAGAGCGGAACCGATCTGCGTTCCGCACGTTTGTCCGATTTTTAAAGG
>CAZZLR010000333.1:0-1056 GCA_964655045.1 uncultured bacterium
CTTCAACCGCGCCGAACCCAGCACTGGCCTTTGCGAAGGTGTAGACGTTGAGGTATCAGGAACTCTCTGTTAAACTTCCCTTTTTAAGGGAAATAGCCATGACCGTTCGAGTTCGAATCGCTCCCTCTCCGACGGGGGATCCTCATGTAGGAACTGCTTACATTGCCTTGTTTAATTTGATTTTCGCACGTCATTTTCAAGGTAAATTTATTTTGCGCATCGAAGACACCGACCAAACTAGGAGCAGGCCCGAATATGAGCGGGCGATTCTAGAGGCTCTTTCTTGGTGTCAAATCCAGTGGGACGAGGGTCCCGATATCGGGGGAGCCTATGGGCCCTATAGGCAGTCGGAGAGAACGGATATTTATCGCAAGCACGCCTATGAACTATTGGAGAAGGGGAAAGCATACAAATGTTTTGCTACGGCGCAAGAACTGGCCGAGATGCGGGAAGTGGCGGCGGCGCAGGGGAAGCGGACGGGTTATGATCGCCGTTACCGCAATTTAAGCCCGGAAGAGGTGCGCTCGCGCGAAGAGGCCGGAGAGCCGTTTGTCATCCGCCTCAAAATGCCTTTGACGGGAGAGTGTGTTTTTGAAGACCGGATCAAAGGACGCATCAGCGCTCCTTGGGCGGATATCGATGATCAGGTGCTTCTGAAATCCGACGGATTCCCCACGTATCATTTGGCAAACGTTGTAGATGATCACTTGATGGAGATCACCCATGTAATCCGCGGCGATGAATGGATGAGCTCCACGCCGAAACATATTTTCCTCTATGAAGCGTTTGGCTGGCAGGCGCCTATTTTCATGCACATGCCCTTATTGCTGGGTAAAGAGGGGAAAAAATTATCGAAGAGAAAAAATCCCACTTCTATTTTTTATTTCCGCGACGCCGGTTACTTGCCGGAGGCTCTTGTTAATTTCCTTACTTTGATGGGCTATAGCATGCCCGGAGAAAAAGAGATTTATACGCTCGATGAGATCATTTGCGATTTTGATCCGAAACGAATTGGTGTTTCGGGGGCTTTTTTTGATATTCAGAAACTGGCTTGGG
>CAZZLR010000334.1:0-1054 GCA_964655045.1 uncultured bacterium
TCTAAAGTTTATTGAGATTCCTTTTTTAACGACCAATTTTCATGATTTAGGAGAATTAGATTCTAAATTCATTAATCGCGGCTCCATTTTCAAACTTATTTCCACCTACAACAACGGCAATATTTACGGAATCTCCCTCCTCCTTTTTTTTCCTCTCTATCAATCCGTAGAAAAAAGCCTATGGAAAAAAGGCATCGTTATCCTCTCCTTGATTCTGTCTCTCTCGCGTACCGTCTGGATCGGTCTTTTATGCAGCACCCTGGCATCCGCCTTCCTAACCGAAAAAAAAACCTCCTATGCAAAGCTTCTTTTAGGCTTATCCATTCTCCCTTTATTCATTGGATTGGTCATGTCTATTTTTGGCTTCGATCTCTCCTTTTTATTCGACGCTAACTTAGGGGGCAGAGCTTCCCAGCTCTCTATTCTGGAGCATGCGACGCTCCTGCCCAATACATCTTTTGACGGTATTTGCGAAATTGTCTACCTCGGCATCCTTCATAATTTCGGCCTTATAGGATTGTTCGCCTACCTTCTCTGCATGGCAGCTCCTCTTATATTAAGCCTCTCTATCCGCCCCCTTTCCTCGGAACAAAAACAAATTTTTTGTGGACTGTGCACCTATCTTTTCGTCTCAGCTTCCGATGGAGCTCTCCTATTCATTCCTGTTCTCGCATTCTACTGGTTTCTCAGCTCACTTCTCTTCCACCCCTCCTTCCAAAGGGATCGCCGTAAAAATCCCTTCTCTGCAATCAAATCAGTATCTTGAAAAAAAGAAAAAATTGTTGCTGCAAGCCGACCATGCCCTTTGCTCTCAATAGTGAGCTGTCAAGCTGAAATGGACTCGAGCGAGCGCTGTGTCATTGACAACCGGGTTTAAAGAAAATCCCAAATCAAATCGGCTGATTAAATAGGGAGAGAGATTGTAGCGCAATCCGGGGCCTATACCAATGAGCGTTTGAGCAAGAGGCAGGCCAGGAATCTCTTGGTGATCCCATCCGCGGCCAATATCAAAGAAGAGCAGGCCATGGAATGAATCTTTGACCTTTTTGCTGCG
>CAZZLR010000335.1:0-1049 GCA_964655045.1 uncultured bacterium
CAGGTGACCAAGCATTAAAAACAATTTTTTAAAAGATGATCTCTGTAGGAAGCGGAAGCCACGGCCTTCATTTGCTTTGTTGCTCTGCCTTTTTTCACCGTTGTATCTCGAGTTAAAACCCCTAAAGCAATTTTCCTAATCAAGGATAAGTTCGCAGCTCCAACACGAGCTTGATATCGGTGTCTATCTTCACGAAAAATCACATCCAACGCCCAATGCAAACCATTTTCTACTCCCCAATGATCCCGTACCGATTTCCCAAATTGTTCAACATCAAAATCGAGACTCGTAATGTAGTATGTCGTCTCCTCCGAGACTTTGTCTCCCTTTGTTCTTTTTCTTGTAACTCGTCCTACACAGCGACACCCCGCCCATTCCGATATCCCAGGAAGGTCTTCGGCGCTCAGAAGTTCATATCGACGATTTTCCACTCGCCCTCCTATTTTCTCTAGCGTCTCGGTATGAGCAGCATCGATGCCTTGAAATTGGGCGGCGTCAGCCTCAGCAAATAACAGTTTGATATCTTCCAGTAGTCCAGGTTGATTTTCCTTAACAGGAAATGCGTAATCCGCTTTTTTATCCCTTATCACTTTAACCGATGCTTTTTGCGTGTGGATAGCATCTGCCGTGACCACGGCTCCCTTTAACTCCAGTTGTGAAACCAAAACGGGGAAAGCTGTGATCTCATTTGACTTCTGATCCACAGGAACTTGGGCTAGGCAAACGCCTTCTTCAACACTCCATGCATGCAGCAAATGAAGCGGATGTCCTTCTCCCCATCCCCGGCTTCCACGAAGAGTTTTGCCATCGATTGCTATTGTCCCTATCTTCTTAGCGTGCTCTTGAAATTGAGCAAATAATAGTTGCAATTGTGAGGTTGGAATCAGCGAGGTCACTCTTTCAAGAGTCCATTTTGAGGGGATACCTCCAGAAAGATCTACGTAAGAATTCAGCCATTTTGAAAAATCTTCTCCCTCGGCGAGGAAATACATCTCCTCCCAGTTTTTTGCTCCACACAAGACTGTTGTGAAGACAATAAACAAGATTGT
>CAZZLR010000336.1:0-1048 GCA_964655045.1 uncultured bacterium
GCCCGGTTGCTACAGAATTTTCTAGCCGGAGGGGAGATTATGGGCGGGGGAATTTTTCTATTAGAGAACGCTCCTGAGAAACAGCATAATTTGCTCAGTGGATTTTATGGTTCTTCGACCGTGGGCGGATATTTGCTAGCCTCCTTTGGCGTCTATCTTTTGAGCCTCTATGGCATTTTGGATTCGGGGTGGAGGCTGCTTTATCTTTTTGGAGGGGTTACAGCGGTATTTGGGAGTTTGATCCGCAAGAATACGCACTATGGAATTTCCGCTGTCCCCGCTCAAAAAAATTTCTCGCGTTGGGCACAAAACTTATGGAAATACCGCAAGGAGGTTTTGTTAATTGCTTTAGTTTCCGGGTTCAACTATGCCAATTACTCCATTGCCCTTTTATTGATGAATGGATTAGTTCCCCTCATTTCTTCGGTTACCAAAACAGAAGTGATGGCCATTAACTCATCGCTTCTCGTCCTTGATTTTTGCACTTTGCCTTTATTTGGCTGGCTCGCATCCAAACTTTCCAAGGAGACTTTGATGTTATCCGCCGGCTTGGCCATAGCATTTTGCGCTCTTCCTTTGTTTTCTTTACTTGATGGGGCAAATTTTGCAACGATCGTGGGAGTGCGCGTTTGTTTTGTTTTGTTAGGAGTGGCCTTTTGCGCCCCCTTTCATGCTTGGACGCAACAGCTAGTTCCCTCAGAGGCTCGGTATGCGGTGATTTCGTGCGGCTATGCTTTGGGCTCTCAGCTCATCGGAGGGCCTACAGCGGCTTTTTCCTTATGGTGTTTTCAGCGCACAGGGATCGTTGCCAGCGCTGGATGGTATTGGATCGCTCTTGCTCTAGTCTGCTGTTTGGGCATTTTTCTTTTCCGCGAACCGGCGATACGCACACAACCTCAGGAAAATTAGAGGCGGCTTCGTTCTATGGCCAAAGAAATAAGGATTGCACGGAAAAACTCCTTGATCTGGGCAATCGCGAAAAGATCACGAAGCAGTTGAACCTCCCCATGGATAAATCCAGGGGATTCCTGACGAACAGCTAAGCCGC
>CAZZLR010000337.1:0-1046 GCA_964655045.1 uncultured bacterium
TGCCGCGTTTCCTCGATCTTCTGAATTCCGCAAGAAATAAAAGTTTTTTCTTTATATCGCTTCACCCACTGTACTTGTTCTTCAAGAGGGGTAAACCGATGAAAGATGGGAACAGTGCCGTTGGCCAGCAATAAATCAGCCAATGGATACGACATCACCGAGTCCATATTCGCCGCGACAAGAGGAATATTGACTTTGAGACGCCGCGTCAGCCAGCTTTCGAGAAGGGGCTCCGTTCTGGAAGGAATATTATTAAATTGAGGCACTAAAGCGACATCGTCATAAGTCAGGGCGTAGCGCATTGTTTTTCTCCGAGTCAAAGGAATTTATACCACAAGCAACAAATAATGTCATATTTGAGAGCCTCAAAGCGTCGAAAATCGATGATCGCAACATGGCATTGTATTGACTTAATACTATGCTATTTACGATTGTCGGTTTATCGATAGCTTTCACGCAGCTGAAATAGGACATTATTTGTTGCTTTTAGTATTAAGCTTAAGCGTAGCGTAATGCAGTGTTTTTTTCCTGTTTTTTCTTCTCGTGAAGACCCAAGTCTTAGAGGGTGTCTGCAAATCGAGGGTTCGTCGACTTTTTGGGATTTTTGATAGCAAGGAAAAGAAACATTTGCTATTGTCTCGAATGTTCACCGGAGGCTGTTGATGCGTTGTCTGTCCATTTTTTTCTTGAGTTTGTACGTGGCGGGATGCTGCCATCGCTGCGATGAAAATACTGTCACTCGTTATCATGAAGACGGCCGGGCAAAACCGATCGCTGCCCTCCCTATGATGATTGACACGACTTCATTCGACGCCTCCTGGAGTATTTCAGAAGAATTTACCTCATCTATTGCCGCAGCGCTCAATCAAGAAGGGAAAATTTTTGTACAATCGCATGATGATTTTGCGATTGCTTCTACCCCCTTTTTCGATGATCTTTCCTGGGGAAAAAGAGAGTTTTCCTCGCAAGAATTCACCGTATTCTTGGAACTGGTCGAGCATGAACTCGCTCCCGCTTCTAAGACGCCTTCGGGTCAAGAAGTGGCC
>CAZZLR010000338.1:0-1044 GCA_964655045.1 uncultured bacterium
CACAAACATCTCTTGGAGATACGTTTTTAGATGGTCATTCAAGCCAAAAGCAGCTAGATCAGGTAGCTGACCAGCTGTGATCACAATACAGGGTGTTTTTGCCAAAATGGAACGGTTGGCTCCGGCCAATTGTGCTAAGCTTTCATTCAGAGCTTTGGACTCAGCCAGCATTGAATTCCAATGCTTCGTGGTCAAGCAGAGGGCAAGATGGGCATCCCATAAATGCTGGGGCATGGGAGGAGCAATATTGCTTCCTTGTAAGTTCATGAGTACACGGGTGAGCCCGAATGTGGTTGAAAGCTTGGCAACGACAGGGCTTCCAAAGCCACCTTCCCCTATTGGATTTGGGGGTAGTCTTTTTTCCTGTTCTTCATGACAAGCATCTACTAAAACGATTCCAGCCACCTCTTCAGGATAGGTCGCAGCAAATAATTGAGCGGTTGCTCCTCCAAATGAATGACCGACAATGATGTAAGGTCCTGGGATTTCTGCTTTATGTAAAAGCGTACGGAGTTCCTGAACAATTCGAAGGCTTGTGCGAGGTCCGGTACCCTTTTCACTCCATCCGGTTCCGGCTCGATCAAAACTCACAACGCGTGTAAATTTAGCAATTTCTGGCTGAACTAAGCCCCAGTCCAGGCCGATGTTACCCAGTCCCGCATCTAGTACAACCGTTGGACCGCCAGATCCTGTGCTATGGAGATGTAGGCGATACCCGCCTACATCAATCATCTGACCTGAAGGCGGGTAAGCCCTTTCGTCCAGCTTTGTTTTGATAAATTGATAGGACGCACCGGCAGTGAGCAGGAGCGCCACCAAGCTAATCAAACCAATCCCGATCCTTTTACACCATTTCCAAATTCTCATTGGTCTCCTGTAAGCCCTTCTTTACGAGGAGCCAGCATACCAAGAAAGTAGAATGTTTCCTATGGGAAAAAATTAACATATGAGCTTTACTATGTGTCTACTCCCTTGCATGGTCGCCCTCGTATAAAAGAGCATGCCGAGATTTGGCAAGCGCGAATGGGTAGTTCCAATGGCTAA
>CAZZLR010000339.1:0-1043 GCA_964655045.1 uncultured bacterium
GAAGCTGTTGTAGCGCCTCTTCCCGGAAGGGATGAGGAAGGAAAAGAAGAAACAATGCAGTAATGTTCTATGGAGAGGATCTTCTTTTTCTCTCCGGCAAAACTCAATCTCTTCTTTCATATTTTAGGGAGGCGTTTAGATGGATACCATGAAATTGCCTCCCTAGTTTCCATGATCGATTTTGGCGATGTGTTGTCTTTCGCATTTTCTGCCCACGACTGTTTTACTTATTCCGGTCTTCCCGTACCCTGCGACGCCTCCAATCTCATTGTACGCGCGCTGCATGCTTTTCGGGAACATACCGCTCTGCCACTGAAAGTTTCCATTCATTTAGACAAAAAAATCCCCATCCAGGCCGGCTTAGGAGGAGGGAGCAGCAATGCGGCCACCGTACTCTGGGCCTTGAATGAACTCACGGGCAAACCCTGTTCCTTGCAAACATTGAAAGCGCTGGGCGCGTCCCTAGGTTCCGATGTGGCTTTATTCTTTTCCGAAGGAGTGGCTTATTGCAGTGGAAAAGGGGAAATCGTAGAAAATCGCACAGAACCTTTTTCCATTCAGGGATGGCTTGCAAAACCTCCTTTCGGACTGTCTACCCCTTCCGTGTATCGGTCCATTCTTTCCACGGATCAAAGACGGGAGCCCGACGGCAATGATTTAGAGCCTGCTGCGATGCGCATAGAACCCCGTTTGCGCAGCCTCAAGGAGTATTTACACACATTGGGATTCGATCGAGTAGGAATGAGTGGAAGCGGGACGACATTTTTTTGCCTGGGAAAGCAAACTCCTCCGAAAGACCCTTTCGATTTGTTATGGATTCCATTTCGCTCTTTATCGCGCACAGCCGGCGCATGGTATGCGCCGCAATCGCGCTCTTGCAATATGACGTTTGGATTATTGACGGAACATGATATAACCCGATGATCTATGCGCATCGTACAATTGACAACGGAATTTGCCCCTCTGGCAAAAGCAGGAGGTCTGGGAGAGGTTGTTACCGGATTATCCAAAGAACTATTGCGTCGAGGGCATTCAGTCGAAGT
>CAZZLR010000340.1:0-1021 GCA_964655045.1 uncultured bacterium
ACGGGATATAGAAAATACTGCACAGCTTGAGAAACTAGGCTGGAGAGTTATTACCATCTGGGCATGCGGTACAAGCAGCGAGGGTTTAGCTAGTCTTCTTCAAGAGATTTCTTCATTCATCCCATAGAACATATTTCCCTTGGGAAATCGGACGTTTGGAACCCATACAGGCTTGCCATCCCAACCTTTTGCAATTTGCCCTTCCACTCTATAGAGAGTTAGAACTGGCTTGCCGATAATCGACGCGCCTTTCTGACGGTCATTAGGCGAAAGGAGAGTCCCACTGAGTTTAGAGACATCTCTATCGACTCGGACAATTAGATGGCAATCGAGGTGGCCAGCGGCTTTTAGACTCCTGAAGCAGCTTGCATATTGAGACAACTCGCGCGCTTCAGGTTTTCCATCTGGGTCGATTAAAGAAAGCAAATCTATAGCCTCGTCAAGAGATACTGCCTCGTCTTTATCAACTGAGCCAAGTCTGCGATCCAGCTCATAGGTTGTTTTATGAGATACCCCGATCGTGAAGTAATCTACACCCCCGATAGTAATAGCCAAAGATCCTTGATTAAGGACATTTTTTCTAGTTGGAAGAGTCCCTTCCAGCTTAAATAGAGCGGATTGAGCAGGGATGCCTTCGGCGAGCATTACAAACATGGCATCATTTTCGGAATTCAATCTTTGGAAAATTCTTAATAGTTGAGGCGGGAGAAATATCCTACAGATATCTAGATGCCTGTCATATCCGAATATCCTCGAATGCTGCCACAGGGTATCGGAAAGAGGAGTTCTTGATTCCCTGCAATAGTATACGACCTGCAGAGATGGAAAAGTGATTCCCCTGCCGGTTCCATTACCTCCAATTAAAATATTCGCGCCTTTTTCATAGTCGATCTCGATCAACTCTTTAGAATTTAGAATTTGCCTGCGGACTCTATTGGCCGTAACAGCTAATCTATCCCAAAAATATTCGAAAGGAGGAATTTCGGGGCAGGTTCTTCGAAGATCATCGCATGCTGCAGCA
>CAZZLR010000341.1:0-1012 GCA_964655045.1 uncultured bacterium
GTGTATCGATTTGTGATAGAAAACCGAATGGGTCTTGCCTTTTTAGCAGGTCTAGTCGTGGTTCCTTCTCAGACGATGAGAAGGAAGGGAGTAGAGGCGAGCGCTGAAGCGGATCGGATTATTAAAAACCCTATTGCATATCAGTATCAGGGACAAATTGGTACTTTTAAGACCGACAAGGGTTTGGGCGGTTTAATTTATTATCCGAAAGACTTGAATAAGGACACAAAAGACAAGTGCGTGCTATATCATCCTCCTAATGCCATGACAGCAACCGAGTGGTTTAGGTACCCCATAGACGAGAACATTCCCATCCAATTAGCGGAGGCATTGAAATGTCCGATCATTGTGTATGATTATCAGGGAACGGGTCTGAGCGACAATCGTTGGGCAACCTATGAGACAGTGGTTCAAGACGGAGAAGAAGCGTTCAGATATGCGTGTCAGGAGCTGGAGTTTGAGTCTGTGTATTCTGTAGGGACCTCATTGGGGGGCGGCGTCTCTGCGAAAGCCTTGGAGCGATACCTTTTTTCCAACAAGGAAGATGCGAATAAGATCAAATTTATCAGCCATAATTCTTTTAGTTCGATGCCGAGAGTCATTTTGCCTTCCTGTCCTCGCCTGGCTGATTTCCTAGGTTGGTTGATTGGCGCTTCTATGAATGCAGTAGGCGCAGTTAAAAATTTGATGGAGAAAGATGTGCAGATTCTCGTACTTTCTCATAAAAGTGATCACTTGATCGGCCGTGGCGCGCGTTTGTTTGATGAGGTGAAGGACAACAATCACAATGTGAAAGCGTTTGAAGATGACGAAGAGGCCCTGAACAACAAACATATGTACCTGACAAAGCCTCAACTGGATAAGATTGAAGGGTTTGTAGGTTCTGCCTAAAAAGTTGGCGTTTAGGCCAGCGCGAAAGCTCTCGCGGTTGGATGATGTACAATGTACGCCTGTATTAGAAATACGGGCTCATTGAAATCATTCAACCCCGAGGCTTTGGCGCAGTCTAAAC
>CAZZLR010000342.1:0-1003 GCA_964655045.1 uncultured bacterium
TTTAGGAACGACTCCCTTGATGTTGAGCGTAACCTTCGGCTCCTTGCATCAGGCGATGGGAAGAGCGTGCAAATATACCCTTTTTGATGCGACGAAGGAGATGGCGTTCATTCCTCTTGATCCTGAATCAAGGGTAAAAGGAAAAGCGGTCATAGACGGAGTGGGTTCCCGCATTGGAAAATCGGGTGGTTCGGTCATTCACCAAGGGTTATTGATTATTTTCTCTACCGTGGCGGCGAGTGCTTTTTACGTGGGTATTATTTTCTTAATCGTGATTCTTTGCTGGGCACTAGCTGTTCTTTCCTTGGGAAAGAAATTCGATTGCCTCGTAGCGGAGAAAAATATTCTTGACTCGGAGGAGGAGGGGACAGCAGAACCCTTGCTCGTAAAAGAGGGAGTTTGATTTTGAGACTCTCCCTGTCCAATAGTCTTTCATTCATTCGGGCTCCGCTCGCTTTCTTATTTTTGAGTGAAAGTCCGACGCTCCGTTTTTTTGCAGTGATTCTCGCGGCTCTCAGCGACTGGGTAGATGGATATATTGCGAGGCGATACCAATCTACAACGCTTTTTGGGACGATTCTCGATCCTTTGATGGATAAGTTTTTTGTCTACTTTGCTCTTTCTGTTTTCTTTCAGGCGGAGAAAATTCTTCCGTGGGAATTTATGGCGATTCTTTCTCGTGATCTTTTCCTGATTTTATACGGCCTGCTGATGGTAACGCTGGGGCGATGGAAGCTCATTGTGTTTCGATCGGTGCGTTGGGGGAAAATCACGACAACTCTTCAGTTTGCTGTTTTAGGGGGATTGGCGCTTCATGTTTCTTTCCCTCCTCTTTTGTTTGGTGCTTTCATCGTCATGGGGTGGTTTGCTTTTCTAGAGCTTTTTTTCGGCCAAAAGCATGTCAACCCTGGTAGATATTTTTTTGCTTCAAGACCCGGCAGCGATTCGTAATACCAAAAGAAACAAATAATGTCCTATTTCAGCTGCGTGAAAGCTGTCGATA